>JBEAPG010000302.1:0-3397 GCA_041164545.1 Bacteroidota bacterium | reverse complement strand
GGAAATAGTTTATAAACCTGCACCTATTATACTACTAGAAGGCTTGTTTGTTTATGCTGATTCTGCGCTCAATAGGCTTTACGATTATCGTTTGTACATCGATGCAGATGACGATATTACCTTACAACGTAGGCTTGCTAGAGATACAAATGAACGCGGTATGACAGAAGAAGAAGTGATGTATCAATGGAACAATCACGTTTTGCCCGCATACAAAGAGTTTTTAAAACCACACAAAAACTCAGCGCATTATATCATTAAAAACAACGATTCATTTGATGACTGTTTTGAAAAAATAAAAGCCAAATTTGAGCAAGTTATACGCCACAAATCGTCAAATTAAGTGAAGTTTTTATCTCTACGTATTCTAGCTAAATATTAATTGTTAAGTTTAGCTAATAAATTTACTTTTGCAGCCCTTGAAATTTTAGCAAATTATTAAACAATAAAAATAGATAATGAACAATAAAGGATTTATCCAGGTTATCACCATCTTCTTGTTATTGGCAAGTATATACCAATTGTCATTTACGTTTAGAACCCGTGCCATTGAAAACAAAGCCGAGGCATATGCTACAAAATTGTATGCAAATGATAAAGCTATGCGTGATTCTACTGAAAAAGCTTACTTAGACTCCATGGGTCCTGTTAAGGTTTATAACTTAGGAATCGCAGACTTTACGTACCAAGAGTGTAAAGAAAATGAGCTTAATTTAGGACTTGACCTTCAGGGAGGTATGAACGTAACACTTGAAGTGGAAACGCCAGAAGTAATTAAAACTATGGCTGGCAAGACTACAGATCAAGCGTTTTTAACTGCTTTTGATGCAGCTAAAAAAGAGTGGTTAGGCCAAAGAAACTTTGTAGACGTACTTGCTGAAAAATACAACGCAGCAAATCCAAATGGAAAAATTGCTTCGATATTCTACAAAAAAGGATTAGAAAATGAATTACCAAATGGTTTTGACTCGGATAATAAGGAAGTATTTGATTATTTAAAACGTGAAAGCGAAAGCGCAATTAGCCGTGCATTTGAAATTATCAGTACACGTATCGATAAATTTGGAGTAGCGCAACCAAACGTGCAACGTTTAGACAATGGAAGAATATTAGTAGAGCTTCCTGGTGTAGACGATCCAGAGCGTGTTAGAAAAATAATAACTAGTTCAGCGAAATTGGAGTTCTGGAATGTTTTTCCAAACTATAAAGGTTATGAGTACTTAGAGCAAGTAAACAAAATCGTATATGGCGTGAGCAAGTTGGAAGGTGGAGATTCTACCGCAACTGACGCAAAAGTGGAAGGCGATTCTACTGGAAAAGAAGGTAATTTAGAAGGCACTTTGGAAGAAGGGAGTTTGACTTCCACAAAAGACAGCACGGTAAATGATTCAGCTCAAAAATCCTCCGCGCAAATACAAGCCGAAAATCCAGTGTTAAGCAAGTTAATTCCAAACGTAGCAAACGAAGGTAAAAACTGGGCAAATTCAGCAGAAATCGGATTTATTGATGCAAGAGATAGAGATCAGTACATTGCTTGGTTTAACAGAGAGGATGTAAAGAATGCACTTCCTACTAACTTGTTTTTCAAATTTGGTTTTAAACCGGTTCAAATAGAAGGAAGAGACTTCTATGCAATTTACGCTCTAAAAGCAGATAGAGAAGGTAATCCTGCACTTGCTGGAGATGTAATTACGGATGCAAGACCAAGTAGACAAGATAACTTACAACTTGCAGTTAGCATGACAATGAACCAAGAAGGAACTAAATCTTGGAAACGTATTACTGCTGATGCATCAAAGCAAAATCCAAAAGAGTGTGTTGCGATTGTATTAGATAATTTGGTGTATAGTGCACCTACAGTTCAAGGAGAGATTCCAAATGGTAGCTCTGTAATTACAGGAGGGTTCGACCAAAAAGAAGCGACGGATTTATCAAATATTCTAAAAGCAGGTAAATTGCCTGCAAAAGCAAACATTGCGGGAGAGAGCACGGTTGGTCCATCACTGGGAGCAAAAGCAATTAGAGCAGGTATTATTTCGCTTGCTGTAGGATTTATACTTGTAATTGTATTTATGGTTATCTACTACGGTAAAGCGGGTATCTATGCCGATATTGCACTTTTAGCAAACTTAGTGTTTATTATAGGAGTTTTAGCAGGACTACACGCTGCACTTACACTTCCTGGTATGGCAGGTCTGGTACTTACCATTGGTATGGCCGTAGATGCGAACGTACTTATATTTGAGCGTATTCGTGAAGAACTACAAGCGGGTAAGTCATTTAAAAATGCAGTAAAAGATGGTTATAGCGGTGCTTATTCATCTATTATAGATGCGAACATTACAACCATTATTGCAGGTGTTATTCTTTGGATTTTAGGTAAAGGACCAGTTATGGGATTTGCTGTTATTCTTGTAATAGGTATCTTGTCTTCATTATTTACATCTATTTTCTTGACTCGTTTATTTATAGAAAGAGATATCACTAAAGGTAGAGAAACCAGTTTCTTTACTTCTTTATCAGAGAAATTCAGTGTTTCTATTAATAATATCAACTGGGATTTTATTGGAAGAAGAAAACGGTTCTACATTATTTCAGGAGTTATAATCTTAGCAGGAATCGTTTCATTAGCTGTAAAAGGATTATCTACTGGTGTTGATTTCAAAGGAGGTTGGAGCTACATTGTGCAAGTAGATAATGCGAATGCTACCGATTTGAGAAAAGATTTGAATGCAGGTATCAAAGGAAATAATGAGGTTAAAACTTACGGTACTGACAATCAATATAAAATCACTACTTCATATCTGATTGATAGTGATGAGGAGAATGTAGATACCAAGGTTGAAGAAGCGCTTATAAAAGCATTATCTAACTTTAAGGTAGAGAAAGATGACATTTTATCTTCTAGCAAAGTTGGTCCTACAATAGCAAAAGATATAAAAGTAAGAAGTACTTGGGCGGTTATTATAGCCATTATCGGTATGTTCTTATACATCTTAGTTCGTTTTAGAAATGTAGGATTTGGTGCAGGTGCAACTGCCGCTATTTTTCACGACGTATTAATCGTGTTCTCTGTGTATTCCATTTTCTGGGGCATTTTACCTTTTGAACTATCAATAGATCAGGCATTTATTGCAGCTATTCTAACGGTTGTTGGTTATTCTATTAACGATACCGTGGTAGTTTTTGACCGTGTAAGGGAGTTTTTATCTACTCACAAGCACGAGTCTAACATATCTGGAGTTATTAATAGTGCGATTAATACTACTTTAAGTAGAACATTAATTACCTCGCTAACGACATTATTAGTTGTTGCCATCTTATTCGTATTTGGTGGTGAAGGATTAAGAGGATTTACATTTGCCTTATTAGTGGGTATTGGTGTAGGTACATACTC
>JBEAPG010000301.1:0-3415 GCA_041164545.1 Bacteroidota bacterium | reverse complement strand
GTGAGCAGCCGAGAGGCGTACAACTTGATGAATTTCTTTGAGTTTGCAGCGGATCAATATATTAGCCTTGATTATGAACATCAGTTTAACGGTTTGATTATGAACAGAATACCGTTGGCAAATAAGATAAAGCTAAGAGAGTTTGTAAATACCAAAATGGTTTATGGAACTATGAGCCCACAGAATAAAGCCATAATGCCGCTAAACGACCCCTATTTTACTACGCCCAGCTTTTTTGACAGAGGCAAACCCTATATTGAATTTGGGTATGGAATAGAAAATATCTTTCGGTTTATACGAGTAGATTTTATACACCGATTAACCTATTTAGATGAAAATCACCCGAATGCACGTCCTTTTGGGGTTAAGGTAAATGCGGTGTTTAGGTTTTAACCTGCCTGTAGGAACGTGTCTCGAGGCATGTTCCTACAGGCGTGTTCTTACAATTATTTTGCGGTAGCAACTCTGTTCTCTTCGGCCTTCACCATTTCAGATACAATGTCTTTTAGGCTATGACGTATATCCCAGTTTGGATAATCAGATTTTAATCTACTTAGGTCTGAATAATAGCAAATATGATCGCCAATTCTGTTTTCATCTCCTAATGTATAATTTACCTTATAGCCGCTTAATTCTTCAATCATATCAATGGATTCGAGCACAGAAGCACTGTTGTCTTTTCCTCCCCCTAAATTATAAACTGCACCAGCTACTTTCGGGTTTTCAATATATACTTCGAAAGCTTTTACCACGTCTTCACTGTGTATTTGATCTCTAACTTGCTTGCCTTTGTATCCAAAAATGGTGTAAGGGCGGCCCGTTACAGCCACTTTTACTAAGTATGATAGAAAACCATGCAACTCTACACCGCTATGCTGCGGGCCTGTTAAGCATCCCCCTCTAAAGCTTACAACAGGCATATTAAAGTAACGTCCGTACTCCTGAGCCATTAAATCTGCAGCTGCCTTACTAGCACCAAACAAACTGTGTTTGCATTGGTCTATTCTACAATCTTCGGCTATACCATTTATATATTTAGGGTCGTCATATTCCCATCTTCTGTCCAACTCCTTCATTTTGATTTCGTTGGGTGCGTCGCCGTAAACTTTGTTGGTGCTCATATACACAAAAGGGGAATCCATAGTGTGCAATCTGCTGGCTTCTAACAAATTCATTGTGCCAACAGCGTTTGTGTCAAAATCATCAAAAGGAATTTTTGCAGCTAAATCGTGACTAGGCTGAGCTGCACAATGTATAGTAGCATCCGGCTTTTCCGTTTTATATAAATCTAAAACAGCCTGTCTGTCTCTTATATCAATATCACGATGTGAAAACTGAATAGGAAGATCTTGAAGTAACTTAAGGTTCCAAGAAGTGTCTCCACCGTCGCCAAAAAAGTACTTTCGTAAATTGCTGTCTACACCTATTACTTGATGCCCATTTTTTCCAAAATACCGAACGGCTTCTGATCCTATGAGCCCACTGCTTCCTGTTACTATTATTTTCATTGAGGTGCAAAAAACGGCCATTTTTTGCGTTAATCAAACACCGCAGTTACAATTTGACAGCCTCTAAATAATCCGACTAAAAGAACTTGATTTTCATAAGTGCTGCAAAGCTCATTTTCAGCATTATTAAACCATTTTTAATTCGCCCTGTCATTTTGGTTTCGCCATACACGCGCTCCATATAGTGCACTGGTAGGTCTATCAATTTAAGTTGCGTTTTTGCTGCTCCAAAGATAAGTTCGTAATCGCCCCATCTGTCATCTACTCCCCAAGTACCTCTTAGTTTCTTAATCTTCTTAAAATCGGAACGATACAGCACTTTGGTGCCACATAAGGTGTCCTTAATTTTGGTGTCTAAAATATAACTGAAGAAGAGGCTAAAAAACTTGTTTCCTACTACATTAAAGAAACGCATAGCTTCGTCGTGCATAGGATATAAAAGTCTAGAACCATTTATAAATTCACCATATCCTTTACTTATCGCTTCGTAGAAATAGGGCAGCTCTTCCGGAATTACCGTCAAATCAGCATCCAATATCATTAATACGTCCTTTTCTGCTCCATCAAAACAAGTCCAAACATTATTTGCCTTATTTATACCCGGCGAATGAACCAAACGAATGTTTTTTTCAGGATATTTTTTTGCCATTTCAAGTACCAATTCAGGAGTGCCGTCGGTAGACTTATCATCTCCAAATATAATTTCCTGATCTTCGGTCATTTGAGGAATACGTTTTACAGCATCTTCAATGTTTCCAGCTTCGTTTCTACACGGCACGACAATAGACAAAGAAGGTCTTTGCTCTGTAGGTAAAACCCTTGCTACCGTTACATTCATCATGCAGAAATGACGTAAAATAGGAAGTCTTGCTAAAAACCGATTGCTTATATAGCTGATTATTGGGATGTTAAATGGGATTAGGATAAACTTCTTATGATACAACGTTTCGTATCCGCTTAAGGTAAGTATGTTGTCTATATCGGCAGGAGCCAACCAATTGTGCATTTTTTGAGGTAGTTTAAGCCTCAGTTTTTCGGCTAGTTTTACCAATGAATGCCAGCCATAGTTGTAATATGTAAACACAATACGACTTCTGCTGTGGCAATTCTTCTTTACCTTATCAAGCACCGCTTTTATGTCAACTATGTCTTCTGGAGATGAAACTACAATAGCATCAAATGTGCCTTCAACATTCAATTCTTCCCCGGTTTGGGCTAAGAAATCTAAATGAGGATATGTCTTTTTTGCTTGTTCAATCTGTCTTGAGCTACTATCTATACCCACGCCACGTTTTGGAGCAAGTCTGTTTAATATATAGCCAATACTACAACGCACATTTAGCACGCTGCTGTCCTTTGGAACAATAAATTTAAGTGTTTTTAAAAGTTGTTTGTAGTAATATGGATTTCTGGTTATCCATTTTATTCGTTTCTCGGTAATGTCGTCATTCTTTTTGCGAATGTCATTTCGCAACGATTCCAGATGGGTATGTTGTATCATGGCCTAATGAGGCGGCGAAAATACGCAATTAAAAGTGGAAGGAGATGACCGTATACAGTCCTTTGCGTTTTCCTAGTTTTGGAACATCAAATTCCAAGTGTTTTTGCCGCAAGAGGTAACTAGTTTGGCAAAAAGTATGGATTGGTCTCCTTGTATTTGAGTACTGCCATTTACGCCGAATACCTCAAATGAAATAGGGCTAGCTAATTCGGTTTTTAGTTTGTGTGTGTTGTTCATAACTCGTGTTTATAATCATAAATCACGGTATAACATTTTCACATTCAGAAGTTAATAAAAGACGAATATACACATTTTATCTTTTGCGCTCGAAAAAAGTTTGCATAAGCAACTTTGCCTCATCCTCCATAATGCCGTTTTTAATTTCAAGTTTGTCCGCCTTTGTTAC
>JBEAPG010000300.1:0-3421 GCA_041164545.1 Bacteroidota bacterium | reverse complement strand
AGATTTTACATTGTCATCAGAAACCAATTATAATTTTACTCAAAACACGTTGAATAGCGCGCTTAACAATGCGTATGTCGTACAAGTTTCAAAAGTGAAATACGATTGGATATTGTCAAATGGGTTTACCTTCAGAACTCAATTTCAACATCAGCAATTTTTTGGTTTGAGTGCATCACTTGATAATACTATGCTGCTTTGGACAGCAGGTATAGGAAAGCAATTGTTTAAAGATAAACGAGGTGAAATTCAATTGAGTTTGTTTGATATTTTGAATCAAAATAACAGCATCTCTCAAAACTTCTACGATAGTTACTACCAAGAAACAAATACAAATATTCTTACACGATATGCAATGCTATCTTTTAGCTATAACATACGAAAGTTTAGAGAAAGCAAGGTAGACGAAGGTTTGTAAATCAATGATTATGCTATAACTCTTGCCTACTTTCCTCTTATGCTATACATTTGTTTTATACTATGCGTGCTTTTACTATAATAGTGCTCCTTACGTTTTCCTCTTTTCTTCTTGCTCAATCTGTTGAAAATAAAAACTTTTGGAAAGATGTTGAACTTGAATTTTCATTTAAACCAAGTGTTTCTTTTGGAGTGGATGTAGATTATCTAACTGACGTTATGCCCTACCTCAATGAGCAAAACGATCAATTAAATTTATTAGACAATGTTTATCATACTTCTAATCCAATTGGAGTAGAAGCATACAGCAATGATTATGGGGATTGCTGTTGGGACATGCCGCTACCAGATAGCTACTTTTTTTCATTTGGGATTCATAAAGCATTGAGCACGCAATATGTCAAAAATCTATTTTATTTAGGTGCAAATGTGCAATATGGAGTTAAGGCCATTGGTGAAGACCTGCGAAATGATGATTTTGGATTGTTTTCTGATCGGCCCTATCAAAACACTGTTTATTTTCTGGAACCAGACAAACGCGATTCTGTACGTCTTAGTTATTATAATGAAATGGATACGATGATTGTAAATAGAGCAAAGTTGGTTACTTTTCAAAATCCAAGAAATATCATTCAACTTGGACTTAGCTTAAGAACGGTGGTCTTTAAGTCAAAAAAAGAAAACTTCCGTATTTCGTTTGATTTGGGGGCATCTTTCACACGAGCCACTTCAAATTCCATTTCAATTTACTCTCAATACTATGACTACGAGAGATTACCCGACTATGAATATGTTTATTCTACTGCGAGTTCAAGACTAATAAATGAGGATTTTTTAGATGCTGCTCAGCTACTGAACGGTAACACTGTTGATGAGATAACTTCAAGAATTCAAGCTCCAGCCTTGCATGGTTCATCTTATGCCTTAGGTGTTGGTTTTGATTATAAATTAATTAGAAGTATGCCTTTAACTTTTGGTTTTAGAGCTGAATCTGTAGCCCAAGCATACTCCAGAGCGAGCCAATTTGTGGGTACAAATCGAATTTTTTCTGTTGTATACAGCTTAAGCTATATATTGTAGCAACTATTTTGGCAACCCAGGTTATACATATTCACTGACAAACCTATAATCTTTGCACAATGAATTTTATTCGTAAACATTGGAGCAATATACTCTTCGGTATTTTTATTCTTCTTCTCTTTATTCCTCAAACGGGTAAACCTATCAAAGTTTTTGTAAATAGACTTTTGGCGTTTAGTCCAAGTGTTACAGCAGAAAGTAAACGAGATGTGCTAACCGATTATAATTGGAAATTGGTTGATTTAGAAGGGAATGCTGTTGATTTTAATCAGTATAAAGGAAAAAAAATCGTGCTTAACTTTTGGGCTACGTGGTGTCCACCGTGCATAGCAGAAATGCCAAGTATGCAAGCCTTGTACGACGATTACACAGACAAAGCAGTGTTTCTATTTGTAACCAATGATGACGATGAAAAAATTCAAAAGTTCTTAGCAAAAGATATGTACACTTTTCCAATCTATAAAGAAGTGTCACTCGCGCCAGAACTGCTGCAAACCAATAGTTTACCTACTACCTTTGTTATAAATGAAAAAGGTGAAATACTTATTGATAAAACAGGTGCTGCCAATTGGAATAGTGAGAAAGTAAGAGCTTTGTTGGATTAATTATCTTTGGATTTAGGATGGGTGATTTAAGATTTAGGACGTGAAGCTTTTTGATTCAAGACAAAGGACGTCTGCTTTTTTGATCTAGGAAATATGATATATGATTACTTTGAAGCAAGAACAAGAGACTCAATGCGCAGGATTTTCTGTACCCTAAATCCCGAGTCAACTCATACACCCACTAACAACTAATAACTAGCAACTAACAACTAACAATAATTGACTCCGCAACAAATCGAAATAGAATTAAAAAAACGTTGGGCAATACCTTACAACTGGGGTAAGAAGCAAGACGATTCGTGGGATAAGGACACCAATTTTATATATTCTATTTCAACTTTTAGTGCCTTGGAGGCGGAAATTGAGCAGCGATTTGGAGGACTTGAAAACTACACTGGATTGAGAAACTACGCATGGAATAGGTGGTATAATTTTCATTCGGCACAGGCTATTGAAGCTATTTTTACCTCTCATCCTAAGGTAACAGATGTACAAAATGGGAGAGATAGGGAAAAGGATTTTTATATCGATGGTATTCCTTTTGACCACAAAACCAGTGTTTTTCCACGACAATATGGTAAAAGTATAAGTGAGGCAGTTAATAATCCCAAGGACCTGGCAAAGTGGCTCTATATCAACCAAAGTAAAGAGCAACGGTTTCACATTAAAAATAGATTATTCGTTGTACTTCACAATAGTCAAGGAGAACATTGGAAACTGAAAGCTGAAATATTGTTGTTGAATGGCCTTATTTGTAAATACTTAGATAGTTTTAAGCAAGACAAGCTTATTACCTTAACGCACAAAAACGGGAGTTTGCTTACGGATGTGTTGTATGCGACAAAATAACAATTTAGTCTGTATGAGGCACAATTTCAATCTTGGCGAGTACTATCCAAAATACTCTTTGAAAATTGCAACTTTACTTTGATTTAAAACAGGAATAAATTGGTTGTTTAATACTGAATATAGCCAATAATAACGGGTGATTTAGTTAACTTTGGCCAAAAAAGATTTACGTTCTTAAATTGGTGGATTTCTATTATACCAGTCCATTTTTGGTTTCGAGGTAATTTGCCAATTTGAATATCTATTGACTTAAATGTAATATGTTATGAAAAAGAAAATTTACTTTTTGCTGTTATCAACTATTCTAAGTTTCTGTGTAAATGCCCAAACTCCATCAATGCAAGCGTGGGAATCATTATTGAATAAAAAAGAACTGGCTGAATACTTCAATGGAACATTCGATAGATTGGGTATTCTTATTGATTCTACCAACGAATCCTTTACCGTTGTGCATAATGGAGATTATTTCA
>JBEAPG010000299.1:0-3431 GCA_041164545.1 Bacteroidota bacterium | reverse complement strand
TAGCTCCGTGCTCGACCCGCTGACCTTTTTAGCAGCCCTACAATTTTGCTTTTGGCTCTATGAAAAATTCGTGGAGCGCCAACACCCAAGGCGCGCTAAACACTTACAGACTTTCATGCAACGTTATCAGCTGCCTATTTACGTGTTTCAGATTCCGATGGTCTTTGTGCATTTGGCATTTTTTGAGTATTTGTGTCTTTTGAATTTTGCAGGTTCAACATCAAATCACGTTGTTGTAAACTGGACAGAGTCCGTCCAAACTTGGGCGTTTTTTATTTTACTCTGCCTACTTTCTTTGGTATATCTTCAGGGCGTTAACTATTTTTAAAGCGTTAATTATTAAATCATCGTTAGGTATTTAATTGTATTTTCTCTAAATTAGAGTAAAATAAACGTAGCACCAATACCTAATTATATGCCTTATATCAAATTACAATTGCTATTTGCCGTTATTTTGCTCGCAAGTTGTGCACAACGTGAACTCCAATACAAAACAATCAGAGATGTTAAATACGTCAAAAAAGAGCGTATTGTTGACTACCGTGACCTTTCTGTTCCAGAAGAGAGCGGTGTAAGATTTACGCAGTTTTCAGGTGAAATTGATGTATTGCGCGCACCCTACATAGAGAGTAAAGAAGGCATCATTTATTGGGAAGCCGATTCAAAAATCGATGTGAGTCCGGATGGGCAAAATGTAGCATATATTGGTTATGGCAATGGCAAAAGCAATATCTATATCAAATCTTTAGTGGGTGGTAGAACTACTGTTCAAAGGACCTTCAAAGAATCTATTGTCAATGTAGCTTATTCGAGAGATGGCAAAAATTTAGTTTATTCTGACGCCAACGACACCGATAAAAATATCTACCAAATTGACGCAAGTCAAGGCGCAGCAGTTCAGCAAATTACGAATACAAATCAAATCGAAACCTCACCAATTTATTCCTCGGATAACAAACAAATCTTTTATACAAAAGGGGAATATTCAAGTACTTATTCAACTTACCGCTATTATATTTGGAGCTTTGATAAATCAACTTCTATTGTCTCGCAATATTGTGAAGGGTTTTCGCCTTGCATGAGCAGTGATGGCAAAATCCTCTACATTACGCGCAACAACAAAGAATCGGGTCTTGGTGAAATTTGGTCATTGAATTTGGCTACTGGGCAAGAAACACAAATTCTCGCTGATCCTGAAAGAGGTTTTTCTACACCAAAGATATCGCCAAATGGTCAAATTTTGTTAGTGACCGGCACCTCTTTAGCTACACCTCAACGCTACGAAAACCTTGATTTGTATACGATCAAAACAGACGGCACAAACCTAACTCAACTTACATTCCATCCTGGCCACGACCTTTCGGCCGTTTGGTCACCTTCAGGTGATGATATTTATTTCTTGTCCCAAAGAGGTAATGAGAAGGGCAATTATGGGATTTGGTCTATTCAATATAAAAAATAACGAACGACGATGAAAATCAAACTATATTTCAGTAGCTTCTTCCTCTTTTTGGGTTTTTCAATAACAGCCCAAATCACAAAAGGAGGCTCCATAAAAAACTATGAACGGTATCATATAACCTACGACTCTATTGTTACGGAGACCAAAGTGCCTTTGAAAGGGTTTACAGAACATCTCACTTTCGATATTGCGTATGTTACACCGACAGACGAATGGAGTAAAACGCAAATGACCCAAAGTGAGTATATTAATAACCCATATTGGGCTTCTCCTTTCTTCACTGGTCAGGTTGGTCTTACACGCGGTTTTTCATTTGGAATAGGCGGAATTACACCCTTGAATTCCCTCAATAAAAACCTCATTCCAAATATAGATTTAGGGCTCAATATCAAATACGGAGCAACATTTCTCGGTTATAATTGGCGCGATATTTATAGCTCTGGCTACGTGATGAATGAACTGTTTAATGAATCTCCAACCTATGGATTATTCAGCATGTTCCATATGGGTGTCGGGCCATCAATTACATTTATTCCCGATCCTCAGGACCCCAAATTTGCATTAGATGTATTTTGTAGATTCAATGCAAATCTAGTTTTGACGCCTAATTTTGACAATATTTACTTTTTGGATGAAGGCGGCTGGTACGAATTACAAACAGAAAGATCTGGTGTTTGCTTAGACATCTCTCCAACACTAGGATTTAACCTGAGATTTAAAGGAGTTAAGTTTTTTCTCGAAAATGCGATCAATGTCAAGGCTCAAAATAATATGAATACAGTTACCATCAATGAACAAATGGAGATTTATGATAGCAGCACATGGTCTACGAGTAACTGGGACAACACTTTTAGCCTCTCTAATTTATTAAAGCTTTCTAACTTACAAGTTGGGGTTGGATTTCCTATGAAATAAAAATCAGCTATTTTTTGAGGGGCATTTATTGATTTTGGATGCAGCGAACAAAATACTATTGCCATTTCGAAACACTTTTACAGCAAGATTTTGCGTCATACTTGCGAAGTTTGATCTTTTTCATTCGTTGTTTTCGTTGATTTGTTCAGTTTCGCCTTCATAGCACCTTACGGCATAACCATTTCCGGACTCGTTGTAATAGGTAAGAACTTCTCCATTTCGGAACCTAAGTATAAAAGCAATCCCTAAATCGTCATAAAGCGAACTTGTCCAAAAGTAAGCTGCTTGGCCTTTTTCACTGAAGACAAAATCAGAATTCACAAATCCGCTAGGAAGGGCATTAAATCCACTTTCATTCGTATGAATATCATCAGAGGGCCAGTATTGCGTTGATTTCAAGCGAGACGCTGCTTGACTTTTAAGTATTTCATTTGAATTTTTTGAATTCCAAATGTCCATTTGATGTTTATAAAAGCCTTCAAAAAAAGTATCCTCAAATTCCATTATAAAATAATTCAGATCAATGGAATCTTTTGGTGGCAGAATGCTACCCTCGTAATTGTAATAATGTTTATAAAAGGTTTGAAGCGCAAATTCCCAACGGTCATATGCTTCGAAGCATTCATCATACCCTTTTATTTCATATTCCTCGGGTATATGCCAACCGGTTGGCGCCAAGCCACGTGGATCTTTTATCGCGCTTAGATTGTATAATTTCCCTAAAGCTGTGGATTGAAGACTATCTGCATTGTAGTAAGTCCAGGCTGGGATGTTGTTTTGCTGATAATACTCCCATTGTGTTTTGTTTTGCGCCTGCGCTATAGTGTCCCCATTTCGAAAATGCGCGGCATTTAAATTTCGTGTGTGCAGGGTGCTACCACAAATTTTTACCGTAGAGTATAATTGCCCGTCTATAGGATCAATAAAATCTGTTGACTTTTGTCCGAAAAGTTGGACACCAGTAAATAATCCGTACAGTAAGAATAAACTTTTCATCACAACCATTTGATTGTCAGAGAGATAGACAATATTATGATAAGAGAAAAGGGCTATT
>JBEAPG010000298.1:0-3433 GCA_041164545.1 Bacteroidota bacterium | reverse complement strand
TCTTTTTCCGAAACAGTTCCTCTACTACACCCCTACCCTCATAGGCTTTTATTTACGAAATAAGTAACCTAAGATAAGACTAGCTTGCTGGCAATGGTAAGTTCTTCTCTATGTGCAGGATGCGCTGTATCAATAAGTAATTTCATTCGTTCTGCAATCGTTTTACCATATAAATTAGCTACACCATATTCCGTAACTACATAATGGATATGCGCTCTGGTAGATACTACACCAGCACCTTGTTTTAGAAAAGGAACAATTTTACTTGTACCACTTGCCGTAGTAGAATTAATGGCAATAATAGGCTATCCTCCTTCAGATAGCGAAGCACCTCTGATAAAATCCATTTGTCCGCCTACACCAGAATATATTTTATTACCAATAGAATCGGCACAAATTTGACCTGTAAGATCTATTTCAATAGCGCTATTTATTGCAACTACTTTCGGGTTTCTACGAATAACAGTAGTCTTATTTACATACTCAAAATCACACATTTTTACCATAGGATTATCATCTATAAAATCATATAGTTTCTGCGTTCCAAGCACAAATGCAGCCACAATCATACCAGTATATGTCTTTTTGTACTTACCTGTAATAACTCCTTTTTCAACTAAAGGTAAGACTCCATCAGAGAACATTTCGGAGTGTATACCCAAGTCTTTGTGGTTTCCTAAACAAGCCAGAACAGCATTTGGAATGGCACCAATACCCATTTGAAGTGTACTGCCATCTTCTATAAGATTGGCAATATTTCTACCAATTGCCATCTGCTCTAAGGTAAGTTCTGGGATTTGTATTTCTGGCAAATACTCATCTTCCTCTACCATAATGTTGATATGATCTTTATGAATAAGTCCGTCACCGTGCGTTCTTGGCATATGCTTATTTACTTGTGCTATTACCAGATCAGCGGTTTCTACTACAGCGAGTGAAATATCAACCGATGTTCCAAGGGAGCAATATCCGTGTTTATCAGGAGGCGACACGGTAACCAGTGCCACGTTGATATGAATTATTCCTTTTCTAAATAAATTGGACGCTTCGCTTAAAAAGATGGGAATGTAGCTTCCGTTTCCTTGTTGTATGTTTTTTCTAATATTTGGACCAACAAAAAAGGCTTTAATTTGAAAAGCTTCTGATTTTTCTGGTGCAGCATATGTTGCTACTCCTTCGGTATGTATTTGATAAATACTTACATTCTTCAAGTCATCAGAACAATCAGCCATAGCTTTTACTAAAGCTTGGGGTGCGGCAGTAGCAGAATGTATATAAACATTATCGCCACTTTTTATGTGTTTAACGGCTTCTTGTGCGGTAGTAATCATACGGCAAAGGTATTGCTGCAATGACATCAAATTATGAGCAAATACTTCTTAAATTCTGATAATAATCACGATGAAAATGTGCTAAAAATGAGGTATAAAAAAAGGGCTGCAAAACAGCCCTTTTAAATTTATTTTTTCTCGGTAAAGATTATCGAGCTAATGTCATTTCCTCTACGATATGACCTGCACCCGCTAATTTATCTATGCACCAAAGTACATAGCGAATATCTACAGAAATGGTTCTTTGCAATTCTGGTTCAAAAGCAATATCACCGCTCATTGCTTCCCAGTTTCCGTCAAAAGCAAGACCGATTAACTCCCCATTTCCATTAATAACAGGGCTTCCAGAGTTTCCTCCTGTAATATCATTATTACTTAAAAAACAAATTCTTAAGTCTTCTCCTTCTTTAGCATATTGACCATAATCCTGCTCTTTGGCAATTTTTAGATAATCAGCTGGCAAATCAAATTCACCATCACCTGGTTGGTATTTTTCTAAAACACCTTTCATAGTAGTATAGTGCTTATATAACATTGCGTCTCCTGGAGAGTAATCAAGTACTTGTCCGTACGTAAAACGCATACTGCTATTAGCGTTTGGTGAAAATGCTTTATCTGGATACATTTCAAACAAGGCAGCAATGTATAATCTATCTGCTTCATTTCTTTTTGCCTCAGCATCGCTAAACATGGTTTGTAAATCTTCAAGATACCAAGTCAACATTATATCTGAAAACTCAACACCCATATCTTTTTTCAATTTTTTAGCACTTGGGCTGTTTAAAAATGCCATAGCTTTATCTTGGTCTACTAAAATGGAAGTATTGAATATTTTATCTACCATTTTAGTGACATCACCTTTGCATTTTGCCAATAGTTTATTGAATTCTTCCGGTCTTAGATTAGCAGGTAAATCATTCACATAATAAGTAATCATAGCAATTGCCACATCTCTATCGATTGGACGATAGTAATCTTTAAACGTACCTGGAGTAGATGCTTTCATACGCTCAATCGTTTGATCTATTTGAGCTTGAATACCTTTCTTTTTCTCCGCATCTTTCTCACCTGCCAATTGCTCATACATGCCTTTTAATCTGGCAAATCCGAAACCATAACCGGTAAATTCAATTCCATAGATTGCCTCCATCCAGTAGGTTTCTGCAAGTATTTTTTCATCGTATATTTTGTACGCATCTTGATACATAGAAATTACATTTCCAAACCTTGCTTTTCTTGCAGCATCGCCGCTATTCACCCATTTTACAAATGCAGCTTCTTCTGCTTGTTTTTTCTCATATACTCTTAGTCTTTTCAACCCTCTGGTTTGACCAATGAAGTATTTCCAATAGTTTGAAACTTGAGCATGTTTTGCCGCGTACATCAAATCTACGGCTTCATCTTGCTCTTGGTATGTTTCATAAATGTCTAATTTAGCTCTTCTTATTTTTACGCGTGCTGGCTGATCAATGTCTGTTGCATTTTTCACACCCCACGAAGACAAATATCTGTCTGTACTGCCTGGAAAACCCCAAATCATAGCAAAGTCTCCTTTTTCCACTCCTTTCATACTTACTGGTAAGTGGTGCTTTGGTTGATAAGGCACGTTATCTTTTGAATAATCAGCAGGCTTATTGTCTTTGCTAGCATATACTCTAAACATAGAAAAATCACCAGTATGACGTGGCCACATCCAGTTGTCTGTGTCTCCACCGTATTTTCCAACTGACTCTGGTGGTGTTCCAACCAAACGTACATCGTTAAATGTCTGATAGATGTATGCAAAATATTTATTGCCGCTAAACATTTCTTTTATGTCAACATCATAACCACCATCTGAAAGTTCTTTTTTGATAGCAGCTGAATTTTTAGCCACCATTTCTGCTCTGTTTTCATCCGTTACCCCTTCCAGAACTGTAGTAGTAATTTCATCAATTCTTACTAAGAATGAAACACTAAAACCCGCAGGAAGCTCGTCTGCTTTCGTTTTCGCCCAAAAACCATTTTTCAAGTGATTTGCAGTCGTTGTACTTAATTTTTGTATTGCACTATATCCACAATGGTGATTGGTAAGTATCAAGCCTTGGCTGCTTATTATTTCA
>JBEAPG010000297.1:0-3446 GCA_041164545.1 Bacteroidota bacterium | reverse complement strand
AGTAACAGATGTTTTACATCCTTCGTTCGTTGTGATTTCTAATTTGACATTCTTCGTTCCCTGTGTCGTATATGTGGTTTTAATCGGAGAACCTGTTCCGGTTCTGCCATTATCAAAGTCCCAAGAAGTACTATAGGTTCCTGAAGATAATGAAGTATTATCTGTAAATAGAGTGCTGTCTCCATAACAAAGATTGGCAGAAGAAAAGTCTGGAGATGCTAATGGGTGTACTTCAATCTGTTGTGTAAATGTATCTAAGCAATACGTGTCTTGCTCCATAATGAGTTGGATAGTGTAATTACCTGCCGATGCGAATGTTTTATTTAAATCATATGTTTTAAAAGTGTCATTTGCTGATGTATACCAGGTAGTATCAGTAAAGTTTCCTCCATCTATAGTTGAAGTGTTTTTAAATAAATTGGCAAATCCAAAACACGTATCATTAGCAGAAAACGAAACATCAAAATCAGGATATTTATATACCGAATCCGAATATGTTCCTATACACCCTGAATCTGAAACAGCGGTTAAATTGATATGAAATACTTCAGAATAGGTATATTTATGAATTGGATTTTTTAAAGTGCTACTATCTCCATCTCCAAAACTCCAAACATAGCTAGATATATTACCAGTTGCGACGGTACTTTGGTTTGTAAATGGAGTTTCATTCTTAAAGCAAGTAGCCATTGCGCTGAATTTTGCCTCAGGATTTGGAGAGATGGTAATGGTATCAGTAATGGTATCTCTGCATTGATGCTTCGTGCCTATTTCCATAATTACCTCAAACCTTCCAACTGTATCAAAGAATTTTGACGTGTTTAGACTATAAACAGGAGTTCCATTATTAATAATCCATTTTGTGTAATTATATTCTTCAGGTGCAGGCACTACACTCGTATTGGTAAATATAGCAGTGCTTGAATCACAAAGTGAATTTGTAGTGTAACTGGCTGTAGGAAAAGCATAAATATTTACCTCTTGGAATGCAGAGTCATAGTTAGAACAACCATCGAACGCAGGTTTATAAGTATACAATCTGGCCATATAAGTCCCAGTGTCTGCATACACGTGTGTAGGATTTTGAACAGTATCAGTTGTTCCATCTCCAAAATCCCACTCCCATCTTGTTACGGTATACTCCGCTTTACCTTGAAATTTGGTGCCGCTTCCCAAGCAATTAGAAACTTCCGTAGTTTGTGCCGAATTAGTAACAGCGATACTTGCTGTTAAGTCTTTTACATTCGCTCCTGCGGCATATCCATAGCTTTCGTAGGCTCCTTCACCATATGCAGTGGCAATGAATCCTGTAGTTGCCGTAAGTCGATGCGTTCCACTCGAGACACTTATTCTAGCAAAACTTTGACTATTAAATCCAGGGACCGTTGAAAAAGATGCAGTATTTCCATCAATTCTAAAACTGCTTGTGGCATAAGTAGGAATAACAATATTGATGTAGTGATTATCTATATCAAAAAATTTACTTGAATATAGGGTGATATCCTTAAGTGTTTGCTCCAAAGGATTTAAAATAGTCATAGAAGGATCACCAATTGTATTTCCGCCACCATCGCACTTTGCTGTTTTTTGATATTGTGCCACGGCAATAGGTTTGTTAGATAAAACTCCTCTTGCTACAGAAATGTCGTCTAAATCAGCATATTCTCCCGCATCGATATATAATACATCGGGCGCACCTGCATTTTTGTACACAAACACTTGGGTATTATCTTCAGATGCCAAAAATCTAAAATTATCGGAAACACGACCCAATGCAGGGACAAGCACAAAACTTTTACCCCAAGACGTTGTCGGAAACATTTGCTCATACAAATTGTCTCCGCTATTAATTCCAAAGCCTCCACATCCGCCAATGGCTGTATATGAACTTCCTGCAAAAACAGCCACTGTTCTACAATTTGCAGTCGAACCTGTGTCTATTACTTCAATTCGAGTTCCTGTTACATCATCTGTCGTTCCTCCGTTTCTTGCACGACCTTGATAAACTTGACCTTCGTTTAGTGTAATGTAAAAAGGAGTATTTGCTGGAATAGTTCCACTTGTTCCTTGCAGTAAGTTAACTGAAGGTGTAATTTTAATTTTAGTACTGTCTTTGCTACCCACTATCATAAACTGACTTCGCTCTTGTGTTAAGCCTTGTTTATAGCTCATAACAATGTACTCTTTGCCATTAGTTCTGGTTGGCAATACTAAAGTAGCATCAGATTTATTTCCCTCATAGTGGTGAGCGTATACAATTACATCATTATCTGAAACTACTTTTACAGCTTTATCTTCGATACATCCAGAGCAATCTACATACGCTCTGTTTGATGGGATTGTAACTACTGTTAAATTGTTTGCAGTTACTGAAAAAGTAGTCGACCAAGCTTGTCCTGGAACAGAAACTGTTCCCGATGCATTTGAGTCACTTGTGATATACAATGACATACCTGCATTAGTACCTTCGGAGTGATTCATAAAACCAATCCAAAACTCTTTGCCTTTATTCGATTTTACTTGAGCCTGAGAAGACCCAAAAATAAGTAGTGAACAAAGGAGAAAAAACAAACGAGCAAAAAGTCGATTATTCGGAAAATAGATACAGTTATTCATATAAAATTTACAGTTATAAAAACCTTAACTTTTCAATTAAGATTAACAAACGAATATAAGAAAACAGATGATTTTATCTGCAATTATTTTACACCTTCTTCCAAAAAGCAGGTGTAAATAATATGAGGACTGTAAAGAGTTCTAGGCGACCAAGAAGCATTAAAAATGCTAAAAATACTTGTGCACCATCAGAAAAAAATGCAAAATTATGACTCGGGTCAACACCTCCTAAGCCTGGCCCAATATTTCCCAAACAAGCCACACTGGCCCCTGCAGAGGTTAGTACATCATATCCGAAAGCTGACACGATTAAGGTGCCAATAATGAAAGTAAGAAGATATATAAAAAAGAAAGCCAATACATTATATACAATAGTTTGGCTTACAGCATTCCCATTGATTCTTACAGGAACTACAGCTCTTGGATGTAATAAACGTTTAAATTCTAAATACCCATTTTTAAGAATGAGAAGGTGACGTACAATCTTAACTCCTCCCGCTGTGGATCCTGCGGAGCCTCCGGTGAACATGGCAAAAATAATAATCATATATGCAAATGGTACCCAAGTAGCATAATTTGCCGTCGAAAACCCAGTCGTAGTTACTATTGTCACAACTTGAAAAGCACTTTGTCTAAAGCTTGTTTCCGCATCACTTTCGTTTGTATAGAAAAGAATTACAGCAATTAGTAAGGTAAAGACTAACGTTACACCCAAGTATGTCTTAAATTCTTCATTGGAAAATGCTTTAGAAAATTTACCTTTAAAAAGGTAATAAAGCATACTAAAATTAACCCCACCAACAAGCATAAATGCCGTAATAATATACTCA
>JBEAPG010000296.1:0-3461 GCA_041164545.1 Bacteroidota bacterium | reverse complement strand
TGCTTATCAAATTGATATTTTGGAGCTGCAAGAAGATTTTGTTCTGAATTTGAGGTAGTATATTCAAACCTATTACCAACAGTAACAGAATGCGACCAACTTCGTCCACTCATTCTGCTAATTCGATTGCCATACAACCAATTATCACTAATTGTAGTAAAATAATCTATGACATTAGTCGGCTTTACTCCGTTTTCTTGCAAAACGCTATCCAACATTCTAAGTTGAGTCTTATAGCGTATTCTATAATCAAGGTATCGATTATTTCTAATCAATGTAACTCCTTGTGCAATAGCCTCAACTTGCTCGGCTGAATAGATTGTAGGACTTTGAGATTGTAAATCTTGTAAAATAAACATAGCTTGAACAGCGTCAGTAACATAATTCATTCTACCTTTTCCAAAACCTAATGACACGTCTGTTTGATTTCTTAATGAGGTACTTATTCTAAAATTTTTAATCTCAATATTTTGATTCTCCAAGTAATTGTTCCTATCTAAAACGGTACTTGTTCTAATTCCGATATACCTGAATTTATCTCCTGTGTAAAATCTACTATTATTCGAATAAAAAATATCAAGCTGTGAATTTGCATCTCTGTTATTATAATCCCCTTGAGAGCCCCATTGAAAGCTCGACCCATTGTAAGCAAAGTGCTCAAAGTCACCTCGAATGGATACCTGAACGTCGCGTTGTAGATCATCTGAATTGATTACTGAAAAATAAGAAGAATTAAAGTTAAACGAATTGTTATTCCTTCCAGTTTTACTAGAAACGTATCTCTAAAAACCGTATCTATGCTACTAGTTATTATTCTATTCCCATTACTACCCAAATCAAAATTTAGCGTCAATCCCCTAAATTTCTGATACCGAAAATCGTAGGTATTTAGGTCGTAATCTTGTGCAAAGGTAGCTATTCTGCTTACTAGTAATACCAGAAAAAGGAGTGTGGTTTTTATTTGTGGCATATAGTATTTGAAAAATGTATGTCGGAAATAACTGATTATCAAAAATATTCAGAATAATAACATTAGCTTAAACTATTTTACAAACGGAATAAATGTCTCTTTTGAAAGACAATAAACCCAATTTCCCTCTTCATTTCTACCATTGTGCAAGTACGAGGTCCATTTCGCCTATGTGTTCCTAATTTTTTGATAAATATACAAGGCAGTGTAAATACATCTCCTATTTTTGCGGCCGTATATGAATATCCACGAATATCAAGCAAAACAAATACTAAAATCTTTTGGTGTAGCTATACAAGAAGGAGTTGTTATCGATAAAAAAGAAGACGCTCTTTCTGCCGGAAAAAAGCTACGCGAAGAAACTGGAACCGACTGGATTGTGGTAAAAGCACAAATACACGCAGGTGGCCGTGGCAAAGGCGGTGGAGTAAAGTTGGCAAAAAACGACGAGCAATTGCAAGAGGTTGTGAACAATATCTTGGGAATGCAGCTCATCACACCGCAAACTTCTAAAGAAGGCAAAAAAGTAAACAAAGTACTTTTAGCACAGGATGTATATTATCCTGGGGCGAATGAACCAAAAGAGTATTATATGAGTGTATTACTAGATCGTGCGCTGGGTAAAAATGTAATTATATACACTACAGAAGGTGGAATGGACATAGAAGAAGTAGCGCATAACACTCCAGAGTTGATATACAAAGAGTGGATTGACCCTGCACTTGGTCTTCAACCTTTCCAAGCTCGTAAAATTGCTTTTAACCTTGGCTTGAGCGGAGGAGCTTTCAAAGAAATAGTAAAGTTTGTAAATGCACTGTATAAAGCATATACAAGCATAGATGCATCCCTTTTTGAAATAAACCCTGTGCTTAAAACTTCAGATGACAAAATCATAGCGGTGGATAGCAAGGTTTCTTTGGATGACAACGCACTTTACAGACATCCTGATTATGCTGCTTTAAGAGACGAGGCTGAAGAGGATCCTACCGAAGTTGAAGCAAAAAAACATCACCTAAACTTTATAAAACTAGACGGAAACGTGGGTTGTATGGTAAACGGTGCCGGACTAGCAATGGCTACTATGGACATTATAAAACTAAGCGGTGGAGAGCCTGCTAACTTTTTAGACGTAGGAGGAGGAGCAAATGCTGAAACGGTAGAGGCTGGTTTTAGAATTATCCTTAAAGACCCTAACGTAAAAGCAATTTTGATTAACATATTCGGGGGGATCGTTCGTTGCGATAGAGTAGCAAATGGTGTGGTAGAAGCGTACAAATCAATTGGAGAAATAAACGTCCCGATTATCGTTCGTTTGCAAGGAACCAATGCAGAAGAAGCGAAAAAAATAATTGACGAAAGCGGATTGAAAGTAGTTTCTGCCATTGTATTACAAGAAGCAGCTGAAAAAGTAAAAGCAGTTTTAGCTTAGAAAATTATAAAAGAACAAAAGAAAGCCTTGGAGTATAAACGCTTCAAGGCTTTTTTATGCAATCTGTTTTACCTTAAACCACAAAACAATCAGCTACCTTTGTACTGTTTTGGCAGAATTTATAGAAATAAACGAGTACAATATTGATAGCCGAAAGGTGAGAGAAATAGTGAGTAATCTGCAAAATGGCGGAATAGCTATTATACCTACCGATTCTATTTATGCTATTGTAGGCGACTTAATGCACCGTGATGCTATGGAGAAAATTTGTAGGTTAATCGACAAAAAACCAAACAAAGCCAACCTCTCCATTTTGTGCAGCGATTTAAGTAATTTAGCGGAATACACATTTCAATTACCCAATCCTACCTATAAACTAATGAAACGTGTGCTGCCCGGCCCGTTCACGTTTATTTTAAAAGCAAATAACAATGTGCCAAAAATCTTTCGCCAAAATAAGAAAACCATTGGTATTAGGGTACCCGACAATGCCATTTGCCAAGCAATAATCTCAGAAATCGGTAATCCACTACTTTCTACCTCCATACACTCCGAAGATGAAATACAAGAATACTTGACTGAACCTCAAGAGATTTATGAAAATTGGATGAATAAAGTCGATTTAATTATTGATGGTGGAGCCGGAAGCAATATTGGTACCACCGTTATAGATGCTACAGAAAATGAACTTTCTATCATAAGAGAAGGAAAAGGGATTGAATTGATTTAATATTTTAAAAAATCACCTTTACTTTGTTGCACTAACCAATGGATAAACTAAAAACTAAAATCATACTGTTTATTCTTTTTGCCTTATTTTTAAAGTTTGGGTTCGAAATTGTAGGTTCTATTGCTATTACTCCAAAATTTGAGTTTGTGGAAATGGATTGTTGGAGCGAGTTAGAAAACGAAGTAGATGACGAAGTAACTTTGGAGGAGTTGGGCAATCAATACGTTGTTCAAATCCTAAACGCTAAGCCGCTACTTAATTTAGCTGTTTCTTTAAGTAGAAGGCAATTTACAGATTTATACACCCCCCCTCCCGAAAGAGCTACTTTGTAA
>JBEAPG010000295.1:0-3482 GCA_041164545.1 Bacteroidota bacterium | reverse complement strand
CTTGCTCATATTCAGGTTAGGAGGAATAGTTGGATTATAGATTTCCCTGTTCTTATACCCACCGTAATTAAATGTACGCGCAATCCCTATCGCACCCAAAGCGTCTAGTCTATCTGCATCTTGCACCACATCAAGCTCCAAAGAACTAAAACCAGCGACTCCCCTTCCACCTTTAAACGATATATTTTCAATAATACGAATTACGTGTAATGTAGTGTCTTCATCTACAAATTGGGATTCCAAGAATACACGCGCTTTTTTAGGGCCTAACGATTCATCTCCGGCATTGAACTTAGCATCAGCAATATCGTGTAATAGAGCGGCTAATTCTACCACTTGTAAATCTACTTTTTCTGTAAGTGCAATATGCTTCGCTGTCTTCCAAACACGCTCTATGTGCCACCAATCGTGTCCTCCGTCCGCATCTCTCAATTCTTGTTTAACATATTGAATGGTATTTGCTATCAGATTCAATTTATTTTCTGTTTGGAGCAATAATAGCAATATTTAACCCCCCCTATTCTTTCTCTATCAATAATCTTTCGCAAACCATATAACTTAATGTTTCGGAAGCATGATTATCATAACTTACAACCATTGTACTATCAAATGGCTCTACAAATTTAATTTCCAATTTTAGGCCTAAGTGGATTTCTCTGCTGTTCAAAAATTTGAGAAACTCATCTGAAGAATGAATAACAGCAGCCATCTTCACTTTATCGCCTTGCGTACATTCACTTAACTTTTTGTATTCCTTCCACACTATTTTTCCATCTTTATCTGGTATAGGTGAGCCATGAGGATCGATTTGAGGGTGATTTAGGAGTTCATCCATTTTTGCAAAAAATAGGGGAGATTTAATATGCTCTATCTGTTCAGCAATATCGTGAACTTGTTCCCATCCAAATCCCATTTTTTCGACCAAGTACATTTCGGTAAGACGGTGTTTTCTAATAATTAACCCCGCTTCTTTCCTGCCTTTTGCGGTTAGTCTTAGTGGTTTGTAACTTTCATAATGGACCATTTTCTTTATGGCCAGTTTTTTCATCATACTTGTAACCGTGGGCATTTTAATATTCAAATGCTTCGAAAGATCGTTCACACTCACTTCTCCTTTATCTTCAGATAAGGAGAATAATGCCTTCAAATAATTTTCTTCTACAAGCGAGTTCACCAAGCAAATATACTACTTCATATAACCAACAACCTAACTATAATAAATGGATATAAAATAACATTGTTAGATTAATCTAACTTATTAGTTTTGTAATTATAATCCAATAAACAGATATGACAAATAAGGACTTTACTATCTTATTATATACAATTGTATTACTGCTTACAACCATTTTCTCCCAAGCACAGACAGCCACTTTATCGGGCACAGTATCTTCTAATGGTGCTCCAATTGGTTTTGCTAATGTATACCTAAAAGGATTACACTTGGGTACAGTAAGCGATGAAGATGGGAAATTTAGCATAGAGAAAATACCTTTTGGTACACATACAGTGATTATATCTTCCATCGGTTATGATAGAAAAATGGAGAGCATTACATTTAAAGAAAACCAGACTACACTGCTCAATTTTGAACTCAAAGAATCCACTTCGTCCTTGAACGAAGTCGTTATTTCGGGGACAATGAAAGAGATTTCTAAACCAGAAAGTCCTGTTCCAGTCGAAGTGTATACAGCTAAGTTTTTTCAGAGTAACCCCACTCCTACCATTTTTGATGCACTTCAAAATGTAAATGGTGTCCGACCGCAAATAAATTGCAATGTCTGTAATACTGGAGATGTACACATCAATGGACTAGAAGGTCCATACACAATGGTATTGATAGATGGTATGCCTATTGTAAGTGGTCTAGCTACTGTATACGGATTGAATGGTATACCACAATCGTTAGTTGAACGGGTCGAAATTGTAAAAGGTCCAGCATCTTCTCTGTATGGTAGCGAAGCTGTTGGTGGACTTATAAATATCATTACAAAAAAACCTACCCTCGCACCCTTATTTTCGGCAGATGCATTTGCTACAACATGGGGAGAAATAAACACGGACATCGCCGGAAAATTTAAAGTGGGAAAAAGAGCTCAATCTTTGGTTGGTATCAATTACTTTAATTTTCAAAATCGGGTAGATAAAAACAGGGATAACTTTACAGACATTACTTTACAAAACCGCATATCAGCTTTCAATAAATGGAACTTTGAGCGAAGCAATGACCGATTATTTACCCTCGCCAGTAGGTTTATCAACGAAGACCGATGGGGTGGCGATATGAAGTGGCAAAAGCAATACAGAGGAGGAGATGAAATATATGGAGAAAGCATTTACATAAGTCGATGCGAACTTTTTGGCACATACCAGTTACCCATAAAAGAAAAAGTGCTTTTTCAATTCAGTACAAACGGACACCACCAAAACAGTGCATATGGCAATACCCTTTATATCGCAAACCAAACAATTGCATTTGGACAACTTACCTGGTTCAAAAGTTATAAAAAACACGAATTTTTATCGGGTCTTACTTATCGCTACACCAGATATGATGATAACACCCCTGCAACCGCAGATGCTAGCGATATAAACATAAACAAAGCGGCACATACCAAGCTTCCTGGAACCTTTATTCAGGATGAAATAAAGCTAAATGACAAGAACAAGCTTTTACTAGGCTTTCGATACGATTACAATTCTATTCATGGAAGCATTCTTACCCCACGTCTTAACTACAAATGGAACTCGAAAAGTAAAAACGATGTTTTGCGTTTGAGTGTAGGAAATGGATATCGAGTTGCAAATGTGTTTACAGAAGACCACGCAGCATTAACAGGGGCAAGACAAGTTGAATTTTTAGCTGACCTAAAACCAGAAACATCGTGGAACGGAAATATCAATTATGTTAAGAAAATATATGCCACAAGCGGTACATTTATCGGATTAGATGCCTCTACCTTCTACACCTATTTTTTAAATAAGATTATTCCAGACTATGACACTGACCCCAATAAAATTTTATATAATAATTTAGATGGTAATGCTGTTTCCAAAGGCGTATCGCTGAATATTGATATTGCTTTTGGCAATGGATTGAAATTAATTACTGGGGGAACATATATGGATGTTTATAGCCTTGAAAATGGAATAAAAGAATGTCAAATGTTTTCTGAACCTTTTTCTGGAGTCTGGAGCGTAGAATATGCCTTTAATAAAATGGGATTTACGCTTGACTATACCGGAAATGTATACAGCCCTATGCGATTACCCATTTTAAGTAAAACCGACCCCAGAAGCGAACATTCACCTTGGTGGAGCATACAGAACATACAAATTACAAAAGAATTCAAGAAAGAAATGGAAATTTATGTAGGTGTAAAAAACCTATTGAACTGGACTCCCAACAAAGGCAATCCTTTCATTATAGCAAGAACTAATGATCCTTTTGACAAAGAAGTGCTCTTTGACGCTAATGGTAT
>JBEAPG010000294.1:0-3484 GCA_041164545.1 Bacteroidota bacterium | reverse complement strand
AAAGAATCTTTTGCAAGTATTTCATTTTTAATGTTTTGAAGTGTCTTTGCTGCTTCTATTCGCTTGCTTTCCGACTCGGTTCTTCCTTCGCTTCGACTAGGCCAGTGGTTTATCAAAAAATGTAAGATTTCGCCATTTGCCAGTTTGCCTTTTACATATAAAATGTCTCGGGTTCTATCATTATCAGGTAAATTTACCGAGTATGTTTTAGATGTTTTTACGCTAAATACGGATGTGTTGTATAAAAATGCAACGTCTATACCTCGCTCATCTCTTGAATCGTAATGCACCACGCCATAATTGGCAGCGCTCAGCTTGGGTTGGTTTGCTAAATCCTGCACCACTTTTTTATTTTCTACTTCACACAATCCTAAAAATTGAGGCGGTTGGTTGTCTACCATTTGGGCAATTACAAAAGCCAGATCTTCAAGTTTTTTTTGATATTTGGTTTCATCCCATTTTATACGGCTGTTAGGCAAGTAGTAATCATCATCTATTTTTGGGTCGTCTGTTGTATCAAATAGATTTTCGACATTGTAAAAACCAACACCTATACCTGTTATTGGTACAGTTCTGCAGGATGTGATAAGAAAAAATATAAATAGATAAAAAGCTTGCTTCATCGCTTCAAATAAAACAGATTGACTTGGTTAAATATGCGATTTAACGTGAAAAAAAGAAGAATAAAGTATTCCACATTAGGGTGCTCATATATTTTGAGGGGTTTTATACTTTTTGCCCATAAAAGTTAGTTCATTTGCAAACGTAAATTATTAAATGACTCTAATTAAATCAATATCTGGTATCCGTGGGACCATAGGCGGTAAAGAAGATGAAGCACTTACACCAATAGATGTAGTGAAATATGCAACAGCTTTTGCTGATGTAATTGTAACCGGTGAAAATAAAAAGATTGTAGTAGGAAGAGATGCTCGCCTTTCGGGGGCTATGATAAACCAATTGGTTTGTGGGACACTGATTAGCAAAGGTATAGAAGTTATAGATTTAGGCCTTAGCACTACACCAACAGTAGAAATGGCGGTTGTGAATGAGCAAGCTGCCGGAGGAATAATTTTAACAGCAAGTCACAATCCAAAGCAATGGAATGCGCTAAAGTTATTAAATGAACGAGGTGAATTTTTATCTGCTGAATTAGGTGCAGAAATCATAGAAAGAGTAAAGACATCGTCTTTTGAATACAGTGAAATAGATGAAATAGGGAGCTACACTGAAAAGCCAAATTATGTAGATTGGCACATTCAAGAAATATTAAAGCTGAGTTTGGTAAACAAAGAAGCTATTGAAAATAAGAACTTTACTATAGTTGTAGATGCAGTGAATTCGACTGGTGGTATTGCAGTACCGGCTTTACTTAGAGCGCTTGGCGTAGTTAATATTATTGAATTGTATTGCGAGCCAACGGGTCATTTCCCGCATAATCCGGAGCCATTACCTGAGCACCTAAAAGACTTGTCCGAAGCAGTAGTAAAGAATAAAGCACATTTGGGGATTACGGTAGACCCCGACGTAGACAGACTTGCTTTTGTAAACGACGATGGGGAAATGTTTGGCGAAGAATATACGCTAGTAGCTGTGGCAGATTATGTTTTAAAGCATACTAAAGGAAATACGGTTTCCAATTTGTCTTCTACTCGCGCACTTAAAGATGTAACCGTAAAACACGGCGGAAGTTATGCGGCAAGTGCAGTAGGAGAGGTAAACGTGGTCAAAATGATGAAAGAAACGAATGCCATAATTGGTGGTGAAGGAAATGGAGGGATTATTTACCCAGAGTTGCATTATGGAAGAGATGCATTGGTTGGTATAGCTTTGTTCTTGAGTCATTTGGCATTGGCCAATAAGCCAATAAGCCATCTAAAAGCGACGTATCCTAAATATGTAATAAGCAAAAACAAAATTGATTTAACACCAGACATTGATGTGGACTTGATTTTAGAAAAACTGCAAGAGAAATACCGTAAACATCAGATTAATACAATAGATGGTGTGAAAATTGATTTTGACGAAGAATGGGTTCATTTACGAAAATCAAATACGGAACCGATTATTCGTATTTATGCTGAAGGATCTACAATGTCCGTAGCGGATACTGTTGCCAATAAGATAAAATCAGATATAAAGGAATTAATTGTTTAGCGATGAAAAATGGGCAATGGTTTTCAATAATCTTGGCCCATACCAGCTAAATAATTCACCATTTACCAATTGTATTTTTGCATTTGGGAGGAGTAATTGGAGTTCTTCCATATGCTTGCTAGCAAAGGGATAAGGCTCCGAGGACAGCAAAACCACATCTGGTTGTAGGGCAATAAGCTCATCTTGTGTTAGTTTAGGATACCTGTTTTGCGCTGAAAGTGCATTTGTATATCCTAAATGCTGCAAAACAGAATCTATAAATGTACCTGAGCCAGCAGCCATATATGGTTCCCGCCATATCAAATAAACGCAGCGCTCAAACTTCACTGTATTTTTAAGTGTATCAAAACCTTCTGCCAAGGTACGAGCTAATTGCAGTGCTTCTGATTGTTTTCCTGTAATTTGACCGATTTCTTTGATCATTTCAAACGAATCCGTTAGCGTATAAATGTCGCTCAACCAAACTGGAAAATGACTGGCTAAGTCTTCGATTTGGTCTTTTTCATTTTCTTCTTTGTTGCCAATAATTAGGTCGGGTTTAAATGCCTTTATCTTATCTAGCTGCAGCTTTTTGGTACCGCCAATTTTAGTGGCTTTTTTGAAAAAAGGAGTAGGATGAATGCAAAAAATAGTTTGTGCTATTGGTTCAATACCAAGATAATACAACAGTTCTGTTTGAGATGGAACTAACGATATAATGCGTTTTGGTGGATGTGTAGGACGATATTTATCTCCTTGAAAATAAATCACTTAAAGCGAAATAACTCTAAATTCTGTTCGTCTGTTTTTAGCTCTTCCCGCTTCGTTATCGCTGCCATCTTCATTTTCGTTTGGAGCAATTGGCATTGTTTCGCCGTAGCCTTTGGGTATTAAACGTGTAGCATTTATTCCTTTTTCTATGAGGTAGTTCACACAACTTTTCGCTCTATTTTCGCTAAGTTCTTGGTTGTACTGCTCTGTGCCTTTATTGTCTGTATGTGAGGAAAGCTCGATTACAATCGAAGGATTATTACTCAATATTTCTAATAGCTTATCTAATTCCCGCTTTGATTCTTCGGTCAGTTCTGTTTTATCATAGGCGTAGTATATATTATTAAGAGCGTAGTTCTTATTTACTTCTAATGCCTCCAGTTTTACAGTGTCCAATAACTTCATTCCAACTGAAGGGTTGCAGCCGGTTTGTATAATTCTTGTTTCACTCAAATATCCTTTTTTACTAATGACTGCAGTATATTCTTCGCAATGTTTTAAAGTAGTTGTACTCATGTTTTTTGCCATAACTGTTGTCATACTTACTTCAGTTTTTGAGTTTAAAATATCCACTCGA
>JBEAPG010000293.1:0-3489 GCA_041164545.1 Bacteroidota bacterium | reverse complement strand
TTAGGGTCTGTGTATCCCCAGGCTCTACCATCCCATATATCATGAACTGCTCTATTAGCTTGTCCAGCTTCTTTAGAATAGAATCCTCCACCGACAGCTATTTGATCTGCAAATGGAATTCTTTTTTGTCCAGAGGTATATTGATTTGTATTATATATTTCGTCTATTTGTTTTCCCATTGTTTTAGGAAATCTTCCAGTAGATATAGGATCACCTGCCATAACTTGATTATGGCCTTTAATAGAAAATACAGTATTAGGTGCAACACCAGTACCTGCCGATGTAGTTGCTAAATTTTCAGCAAATTTATTTGCCATTTCTGGATTGTCACCAGATAATTTTAAAATTTGCTCACCACCTTTATCATACCAGTCAGCACCAGCAATTCCTTTTTCAACTGTTTTTACATATTTATTTACAGCTTTATTTTCATCTGCTTTAGATAATATACCGTATGGTGCACCAGCAATTTTTTTTCCTACAGTTTTATTTGCAACACCTTTTCCTCCAGGAACTGCTGACAATGCTAATAATAAACTACCAGTGCCAGTTCCAATGTTTCCCATGTTCATTGCATTGGAAATTTCTTCTCCACCAGTTAACAATCCTAATCCTGGAACAAAATCAACAGCACCTAATGTACTTTCATTTCCAACAATGTTTTGTGTCATCATTCTTGGATTGCTAACACCAAAATTTTGCAATGTGTCATAGGTATAATTTCTTATCCTATCTCTCAAAGTCAATGGTGTTTCTGTTAAGTAATTAATTGCCATTCTTTTCTTTCAAAATAATTGTTAGCCAATATTTTAAATCTGATATTCGTTGTTCATCGTTAAGTTTATTTATAAATGCTCTACGTCTATCTAAATCCCACTTAGATAATGTTAAAGCTTCACAGTAACGTTGCCAAAGTTGTGAATAGTTATCAGTTTGTTGACCGTCAGGTAATGTTTTAGGAATCAAATTCTGGTATGTCTGCATATATACTATCAACTACTATTTCTATAGATGCACCAGAGCTTAGAAAAATTGTGATGGTGTCCTCACCGTAGGTTATTTGACATTCTTCGATTGTCGTTCCTATCATATGTTCAGCTATTTTTTCAATATCATTCATAATAGTCCTTACACGCTGACGATTGATTCTTGTTTGTTTAACTCTTTTACTGCTTTGCTGCTTCGACTCCAGCTTCCGCATGACATACATCTCCATCGTTGATATGTTCTAGAATGTGTTTGTTGATAACCACGCTTATTAAGGTGAGAACTACCACAGGTTGGGCAGACCGACAAAGGAGAGTAGGTGTTATGATTAACGAACCCACCCAACCAGGGTAATAACTTATTATACAACTTTTCTAGCAAAAGTGTATCTTGTTCGTTATACTTTTGCATTAATTTTCTAGCTTCTGGATTTTTCTTTTCAACTTCATTCCAAAGATCCATTCCAGAATGTTTCACTTTAGATCCTATTCCTAATTCCTGACTAACATTGTCAAGTTTATTAGATATAAATCTAAAGTTACGTTTTACTGCACGATGTAAATCTATTTGTTTGTAAGGACTAGGAGGAGGTAATCCTTCTAGCAAGAACTGTCTATTCAATTCCTTCATGTCAAATGCTTGGCCATTGTAATGACATACTGCATCTGCTTCATCTAATAAATTCCACATATGTTTGATCATACGCTTATGAGATGATGTCCATTCAGAATCAAATATGATGTCGTTGGAATCTTTCCATTTAGCTGCCCAACAAATCACTGTACCACGTTTAATAATTTGATTAAGACTAGCATTAACATTCCATAGAGACCAGCTAGTAATAATTGTAGCTTTTGTTTCTATGTCAAGAAATAGTAGCTTCAAAGGGTCGAACTCCCTTTCTGTCTATAATTAATGCCTTATTGCGTGGATTATCTCTGACAAAAGATAAGTGACACCACCGATCATATTCAAGGATTATTTGATCGTAGTTAATTTTTTTAGTATGCTTAACAATTTCTTCGACCACGCTACGAGGGTTTCCCCACATCGGAGCAATGAAGTCCACAGCATTGCCAGTAGTGTGCTGGGAAGTTCTCTTACTTCCCAAATGATCATTAAGAACATGACAACGGAAACCGCTACTAATAAGCATAGGACAACGTAATATACTTCTAACATCTTCTAACCTTTCCGCAAGGAATTTTAAATTATCAATAACTTCAACTGTAGGTGTATTGTCAATACCTAAACGCACTGCTGTTTCAGAATGAGTTAATTCTTCTAATGTAAAATTAGGACTTAAATTCACTTAGTTAAACCTTTAGTTTTTTCAAATGTTCTTAATCCACCAAGACCTAACATACCCATTAATACAGTCATTAATGAACCCATGTCAAACTGTGGCAATGCAGGTAATACAACATTAAACCACGATGCCATGAATATTATAACTGGCGATAGTACGAAATGCCAAGCTAATGCAAAGCCACAAACCCATCCTATAAATGGTCTCCAACCTGCTACCCATACACTACGATGTTGTGCTTCTTCCTTGTTTGTTTCTGCTTGAATTAAATTAGCTTCATGTGCGTGTTTCTCTGCCATGGTAGCTATCTCATGTGCGAGTTCGTTCTTCTTATCTTTATCTTCTATAAACTTATCTAATATACTTGCAACAGGGCCAATTAAAGCTGTCCAAACCATTATAACTCCTTAGGATCAAAACCAAACTCAGTAGCTACTTGTTTAGTTAATTTTTTAAATTCAGAATTGTGATTCTCGTAAGTTTTATCACTTATATACAATTTAAAGTGACACATTTCGTGAGCCATTGTTTTGATGATAGTATCGAGATGATCGTGTCTAGCTTTAGAAATAGAAATGCAATCAGGCTCAGGTTCATACAATCCCAAAACTTCGTCATCATTAATAACCTTAAAAATAACTTGTGAAGAATCTGGCAAATTCCATTTATTAAATGGATATAATTGTGTTAAATATTCATATGTTAATTTTAATGTATCTTTATTTATCTTCATTAATAAAGTATTCAGTTATTTGTGCAACACCATTAACTGTTTTACTAACAATAATATTTAATAATCCTAATGTATAAAATATAAAAAATAATATCGGAACACAAATTAATCTAAATAATACAAATACAATGTCATTTAATGATTCTAATATATTTTTCATTTATCCATCCAATGGCCAACAAAAAATGCAATAACAGCAGCAAATGCACTAAATAACCACATAGCCATACGTTTACCACCTCTAAATTCGTCTAGTGTGCTTTTAATGTCATCAATAGATTTATCCATTTTATCTACCTTATTCATAATATGGTCTATGTCTTTTTTCATATGATCTATTTCAGCAGAATGTACTGCTACTTTTTCTTGTACTTGTTCCACTAGAGTCCTTTCTTTTTGGTACGTTGTATAAGTTGATTGGAGGTAAGGTTAGTTTGTGCCATATCATCTATATAATCTT
>JBEAPG010000292.1:0-3496 GCA_041164545.1 Bacteroidota bacterium | reverse complement strand
GAAATAGTTAGAGATAATTATACTGGAACAGAAATAGGTGACATGGCAGCTTTTACAATACGCCTGCTTACCGAGCAAAACGATGCCCCCGGAGCTTCTAAAGCATCGATTTTTAAAGAAAAGTCGGATGAACTGCATTATTACGTAATAACAGGGAAAACCACAAAAGAGAAGGATGTGCAGCTTCAGATTGATGAATACAATAATCAATTCTTCAAATCGAAGACCTTACAAATTAATTCGCTGTTATTAGGAGATAGACAGTTGTTCTATATAAAGCAATTCAACTTGCCAACTGAAGCGATGGCCTACCACAAAGAGCTAGAATCAAATCAAAGCTTTTTAACCAATGCAGGGCTATCTGATATTTCGATATATGCTATTTCAGCTGAAAATTTTAAAATTTTGGTAAAAAACAAAAACGAAAAAGACTACATACAATTCTTTTCCCGAAACTATAAATAAATATGGCTATCACTAAAAAATCAAAATCTACGCTAACCAATAATGTGGTAAAAAAACTTTGGAAAGCGTTTGGATATGGCCTGCTTTTTATTGCCCTTTTTTTGATAACCGTAAAGGTAGGTTTATGGGGCAAACTGCCTGATACGGCTGAATTAGAAAACCCAAAAACAAAATTGGCTTCAGAAATTTTTTCGTCTGATGGCAAGGTAATGGGTAAACTTTTCTATCAGGAAGATAGAACAAACTCTGAGTTTAAGGACATCCCTGAGCATATGAGGAATGCTTTGGTAGCCACTGAAGATTGTCGATTCTACCAGCATTCGGGTATTGATAGTCGAGCACTTCTTCGTGCCGTAGTCAAGCTTGGGAAAGCAGGTGGTGCAAGTACTATTACCCAACAGTTGGCAAAGAACTTGTTCCACGACAGATCTAGTAGCTTTGTTGGCAGGGTATTACAAAAAGTGAAAGAATGGATTTTAGCAGCCGAAATAGAAAAGCGATACACTAAAGATGAGATAATATTGATGTATTTCAATACTGTGCCTTGGGGGAATAGCTATGGTATAAAATCAGCGGCCAAGCGCTATTTTAATAAGGAGACGAAAGACCTTAGCATACAAGAAGCCGCGGTTTTAGTAGGAATGCTAAAAGCTCCAACCTTCTACAATCCTGTTCAAAATCCTGAAAATGCCATATCTCGTAGAAATGTGGTAATGAAGCAAATGGAAAAATACGGCTACCTAACCACTACGGAGTATGATAGTCTAAAAACATTGTCCATGGTTACAGATTACAATTTTGTGGATCACAATCAAGGTTTGGCAACGTATTTTAGAAGCTACTTGGCCAAGTGGATGAAAGAATGGACCCGCACTTACGAAGCCTCTACGGGCGTGAAATACAATATTTATGATGATGGATTAAGAATATATACCACAATAGATTCTAAGCTTCAACAATACGCAGAAGATGCAGTTGCAAGCCATATGAAAACGCTACAAGCACAATTTTTTGATGAAACGAAACGCCGCAATCGAGACCCTTGGTATGTGGACGATGAGCCTGGAAAGGTAGATCCTGAATATCCGGATAGAATGATGAAGCGTACACCAAGGTATATTGGATTGAAAAAGCAATTTGGTTCTAAAAAAGACTCTATCGATTTCTATCTAAATAAACCAGTAAAAATGAAACTATTCTCGTGGAATGGAGAAATTGACACGGTACTTAGCCCAATGGATTCACTTAAGTATTGTAAGCAGATTTTACATACTGGATTTATGAGTTTTGAACCACAAACAGGGTATATAAAAGCATGGGTAGGCGGTATAGATCACCGTTATTTTCAATACGACCACGTAAACAAAAAGTCAACACGACAAGTAGGTTCAACATTTAAGCCCTTTGTATATGCCAGAGGATTGGATGACGATAAATTAGAACCTTGTGAAGTGGAAAGTACAGGGCCCGTAATGGTAGAATATGGCAACGGTCAGGTTTGGTCGCCAAAAAATTCAGGACCAGCACCTGCAGAAGTTAGTTTTTATGGAGGTTTACAAAAATCAATCAATACAATAACAGCGAGGGTAATGAAACGTCTTGGACCTAATAGCGCAGAAGTAGTAAAGCAAACTGCTGGCAATATGGGTATAGATGATAGTAAGTTTGAGCCTTATCCTTCGATAGCATTGGGTACTATGGACATTTCTGTTTTTGAAATGGTGGGTGCTTATGGCACTTTTGTAAATAATGGCACTTGGGTAGAACCCATTTTTGTAACACGAATTGAAGATAAAAACGGGAATATTCTGGAAGAATTTACCCCTAAGAAAAATGAAGCTTTGCGTATGCAAACGGCTTACATTATCTGCAAAATGCTAGAAAAAGTAGTAGAACCAGGAGGAACTGGTGCCAGACTAAAACGTAGCCACAAGATTCCTGCTGATGTTGCCATTGCCGGAAAAACCGGAACTACTCAAAACAACAGTGATGGATGGTTTATGGGAATTACACCAAACCTAGTAAGCGGTTGTTGGGTTGGTGCTGAAGAGAGAAACGTGCACTTTAGAAGTACTGGCTTAGGACAAGGAGCTAATATGGCATTGCCCATCTTTGCTAAGTACATGGAAAAGGTGTATGCTGATCCGAAATCTGGGATAGATAGAGGTCCCTTCAAAAAGCCCGATATAGAAATGACCATTGAAACCAACTGCTTTGGCTATAGTAATAATAATAACAGCGAAGGAGAATACAGCGAAGGTGCAGTAGATGACAAGGACCTCTTTTAGCTAGTACTAAATATTAGGCTGAATTCGAAGGTTTTACTCTGCTTGTAGAAGCTATGCGATAATTCCTAATGTGATTTACCACCTAAAAACTCGCAATCTTTAAGCACTTGCATTCCAGGGAAATCTACCCTCGATTTTTCATACCCATACGTATCCTTCAATGATTTTATTTGGTTATGATCGTCCGTTGTGGTTTCTATGTCCGTCATTTTAAATTGGCAAGGATGCTCATACCCGCTTGCGTGAGTAAGTTCTAACACTTCCTTTCTAAAATACTTTACATAATTGTAAAATCGCTCAGATTTGAGAGCAGGGTCTATACCCGCCTGCAACCATTTGCTTTGGGTAGCAACTCCACTCGGACATCTATTGGTATGGCACACTTGCGCTTGTATACATCCAATGCTTATCATTGCTTCTCGAGCCACATTTATCACATCCGCTCCCATTCCAAATGCGCGCACGGCATTGCTCGGCAAACCAAGTTTTCCGGAAGCAATAAATACCACTTTATCCTCCAAATTATGTTTTTGAAATAACTTATAAATCAATGCAAAACCATTGTAAAACGGCAATGAAACATGGTCTGCAAAACTTGGAGGTGCTGCACCTGTGCCTCCTTCTCCCCCATCTATAGTTATAAAATCAGTACCTTTGCGGTGCATTTCCATTTTGGCAGCTAATTCTTCCCACATTTCTAACTTACCTACTGCTGCTTTTATTCCAACTGGCAAACCCGTTCT
>JBEAPG010000291.1:0-3502 GCA_041164545.1 Bacteroidota bacterium | reverse complement strand
CCACTGTAGACTTAGGTTATAGACGCCAGTTTCCAGATACGGCTCAAACGGAGGATTTGGTGTATAATCACCCCATTATTCAACTTATTGAAAACGATTCATTAATCAATAATGCGAACATTCGATTGATGCGAGAATATTTTAAGCCTCAGGTGGATTTAGCGTTTAAGTTTCAGCAAGATGCAGCGGATGTAGGAAGCTTTAACTATTCGTTCGATCAGAATAGATATGTGGGATTAAATATGTATATGCCTTTGTTTCTTAGAAAAGAAAGAGCAAAAGCCAACCAATTGGAAACAAAGCAGCAAATGCTGGTCAACAAAAAATCGGAGACATTTGTGAAAATAAAGAATGATTTAGACATTGCGCTTAATAATACACAAACTCTAGCACGATCTGTAAGCCTCTGGCAAAATATTACAGAGAATTACGAGCAGTTGCTTATTGCAGAGCAAACAAAGTTTAACCTCGGAGAAAGTAGTCTTTTTATACTGAACAATCGAGAGCTGCGGTGGATAGATTCACGAGAGAAGTACATCAAAGATTATGTGCAATATAGAGTGCAAGCGCTTCAGTATTATTATACGCTAGGTTTGCTTCCTTCTGTTATTGAGTAAGTTACTTGGTTAGTAAATGTTCTAATAAGTCGCCGACATAAAAAGAAACAGCTGCCGCCAAGCCTCCAAGAATCAACGTTTCTGCTACTGCTCTTATTTTACTAGAACCGTTTATATACGCTTTTAGATAGCCAATAATAGCAAATGCACTAAAGGTCAATGCCATAGACCAAGTAAACTTGTTTTGCACTGGAGCAATGGCAAAATCCCAGAAATACACCAATAATGGAATTAGGCCGAGTATTAAAAATGAAATGTACGTAGCTGCACCCACCCAAACGGCGCTTTTCGTTTCTCTATGCATTTCTAACTCCTCTTTCATCATGACATCTACCCATCTATCGTTATCAGCGGTTATTACATCCACCACTTGTTCCAGAAGCTCACCGCTAAAACCTTTTGCCTCATATATTTCGCGTATTTCTTCTCTTTCCTTATCAGGCAAATGTTCGATTTCCCAATATTCTAGGCGCTCTGTTTTATCATATTTTTCTTTTTCGGCCTTGGTACTTAAAAATGCACCAATAGACATTGCCAAACCATCAGCCAGTAAGTTAGCACATCCCAAAATTAAAATTACAGAGCTATTTAGACCTGCACCAACAGCGCCCGAAACCACCGCAAACGTGGTCACGCTTCCGTCTATTCCTCCATAAACAAATTCACCTAGATAATCATTAATTATTTGAATACTACTGCTTGATTCAGAGTGGATAGCATTTTCGTCGTGTTTGTGCATAGTATGATTGTATTAGTCAAGAACATTCAAACATATAAAGATTAGGCTAAAATCTCTTCACCTATGGAATATATTTGCAAAGAATGAATTCTTATCTGATTATAGTATTTCTATCTATTTGTATTGTATTGAGTTATTTCTTTAGCGAAATCTCAAAACGTACAAATATTCCTTCGGTATTGATGCTAATAGTTACGGGCGTTGCCATTGGGCAATGGATAAAATTCAATCCCCAATTCAATTATAATTTTTTTCCATATTTAGAAATTCTTGGTGTAGTCGGATTGATAATGATTGTACTTGAAGGTGCATTAGACTTAGAATTATCCAAACGAAAACGACCTTTGATACTCAATGCCTCATTAATCGCTTTTCTGGGAATAATCACCTCAATTATCGCTATTGGAATTATTTTTAGGACAATGCTTGGCTTAAGCTGGGGTGTTTCTTTATTGTATGCTTCTCCGTTGGCTGTTATTTCGAGTGCTATTGTAATACCTAGTATTGCCAAGCTAAAAGAGTATGACAAAGAATTTCTTATTTACGAAAGTTGCATATCGGACATATTGGGTATTATGATTTTTTACCTAATTGTGGGCTCACTAGAAACCGGGAATGTGGGTCAGTCGTTGGGTGAATTTACACTTAGCTTAGTAGTCACAATTGTTGTTTCTCTTATTGTAGGAATTGGTTTAATCCTGCTATTTAAATTTTTAAATGCTAAGGTAAAATTGTTTTTTTTTATATCCATTTTGGTTCTGATTTATGCATTGGGTAAGCTTATGCATTTGAGTCCATTAATCCTTATCTTAGTTTTTGGATTAATACTTAAAAATCATAAACTTGTATTTAGGGGTAAGCTTAAGGGGTTGATTACCAGGATGGAATTCGTAAAGATGGAGCGTGATTTTCACATTATAACTCGTGAAACGGCTTTTATCTTGAGAACTTTTTTCTTTATTGTACTGGGATTAACTATTGATATAAATTCACTGATTGGGTTAGATGTATTGCTGCTAAGTTTAATGGTATTTGTGGTGATATTAATCACTCGGATTGCATTGCTCAAATCTCTTTCAAAAAAAGTATCTGAAGTGGTGGAGTATGTATCCCCTCGCGGATTAATAACAATACTTCTCTTTTACAGTATTCCGGCTGAACTACAAACTCCAATTTTTAGACCAAGTATTATCTTATGGGTGGTTATAATAACTAGTTTGTATATGGCATACGGGCTTATTAAGAGTGGAAACAGTGCTGAATTACGCGATACAGATGCCTCGGCGGTGGATGCATAAGTAATCATTTCGCATTATTTACCAGCGACAGGATACACTAGGTCATTTAAAACACGTTTATTTGTTTTACGAATTGATAATTAATACTTGCGATTATTTGGGAACATACTGCTCATTTCTATTTCAATTATTTCGCTTGCACAAAATTCGACGCTACGTGCCAGAAAGATAGCACCGCATACAACAGAAATTATACTGATTGACAGCAACTTAGTTGTAGAAAATAGTGTTTATTTCAAATTGTATACCGAAGGTAAAGATTATGAGCTGCGCGATAATTATTTGACGTGGCTATCTCCTCAGCCTTCAGATAGCATAGATATGTATTATCGGATAGCTGATTTTCAGGTAAGCTATACCAAGAAAAATACGACGATTATTCAAGAAAGCTTTCAGGATAATCCTTTTAGATACATACCCGACAAGACTGAAACAGCTGCAAACTATGGTACTATTAATACAATGGGAAATGTGTCGCGTGGAATTGGTTTAGGCAATGCACAAGACATTGTAGTCAATTCTAATCTCAATCTTAGGCTAAATGGTGTTTTGGCCAATGATGTAGATGTGTTGGCTGTAATAAGTGATGAAAATAATCCCATACAACCTGAAGGAAATACACAGCAAATTCAGGATTTTGATCAGGTTTTTATTACCCTAAAAAAAGACAGTGGAACGCTCACGATTGGAGATTTTATGATGCAGCGGCCTCAAGAGTCTTATTTTATTAATTATTATAAAAAGTCTAGAGGCCTTCAATTTCAGAACGTAAAGCACAGCAAAGATTGGAGAATAGGGTACGGTGGAGAGGTCGCCATATCTAGAGGTCGATTTAGCAGAAATAGAAT
>JBEAPG010000290.1:0-3504 GCA_041164545.1 Bacteroidota bacterium | reverse complement strand
TTTTCACTTCTAATCCAGAAATAGGGGAATAGGTCCGGCCAATTCGGGCAAAAAGCAATTTTAAATAATCGTAAATTTCTGTTGCCGTACCCACAGTAGAGCGGGGATTGGTTGCGTTAACTTTTTGCTCAATGGCAATGGCAGGAGCAATTCCTTTGATCGCATCAACTTTTGGTTTGTCTAGGCGGCCTAAAAATTGTCGTGCGTAAGACGACAAACTCTCTACATAACGTCTTTGACCTTCTGCGTAGAGCGTGTCAAAGGCCAAGCTAGATTTTCCACTGCCCGAAAGCCCCGTAATCACCACCAGTTTATGACGGGGAATATCCACATTTATGTTTTTTAAATTGTGAAGTTTTGCCCCTTGAATACTAATGGCTTCTCTGATCATATTTTGAAGAAATTTATCCCGATTAAAGCGGTTTAAACCAAGGGGCAAAGATAGAGATTAACCACCAAGATTTTCGGGCTACTCAGCACATAATTCCATAGAATCTTGAAATAATTTTTGCTATTGCAAGATAAATGTTGTTATATTTACGAACATAATCGCTTAAACAAGAGCTTATCGCATAACACTACTTTTAATATTTAAGGACAACGAAGAGCCCCATGTGTGGCCTTTATCTTATTAAAAGAAGCGTTATGAAGTACAGTATAAACTCTGATGCGTTGTTAGTCAACGCTTATGTCAACGGCGATGAATCTGCACTAGGCGAACTAATCGCACGACACAAAGACCGTATTTATCGATTTATTTATTCCAAGGTTTACGATCGTGATGTAACCGAGGATATTTTTCAAGATACTTTTGTCAAAGTAATCAACACTCTTAAAAAGGGTAATTACAACGAAGAAGGCAAGTTCTTACCTTGGGTTATGCGCATTGCACACAATCTCGTAATTGATTATTTCAGACGCAACAACCGTATGCCCAAATTCGAAAGTAACGATGATTTCAATATTTTCTCTGTCTTGAGTGATGGGGATTTAAATGCTGAGCGCAGTATGATTAAAGATCAGGTCCAGAAAGATGTTCAGCGACTTATTGAAGAGCTGCCCGAGGATCAAAAAGAAGTCTTGATAATGAGAATTTATAAAGACATGAGCTTTAAGGAAATTAGCGAGCAAACTGGAGTGAGTATTAATACGGCATTGGGAAGAATGCGTTACGCTTTAATCAACCTTAGGAAAGTTATTGATAAACATCAGATTGTTTTAACGAATTAAGATGCAATAAGTCAGGTCTCTTGACGTTTTAATACCAAACAACAAGTGATCTATGGCAAAACTTTATTCTCGGACACCACGTCGGGAACGCGTGGATAAAAACTTAGTTCCCAAAGATGAAACCATTAAATTTTTGTTAGCCTATTCCAGCGCATTAAGTGTTATAAACTACAAGTCAAAGAAGTTTGATTTAGTGCTGAATTAGCAAGAGAGCCCCGATTTTTCGGGGCTTTTTTATTGGCAAAGCCTTTCTTTTTCCTTCAAACTAAGGGTTCCTCCTAAATTCGGCCCGCCCTATGGTTTTTGTGATGATATCTTTTTCTCGATCCCAACCACGCGCTGGCGAATATTCACGACCATAAAATATGATTTGAAGGTGTAAGCGATTCCATTTATCTTCAGGGAATAATCTTTTGGCATCGCGCTCGGTTTGGACTACATTTTTTCCGTTACTCAAGCCCCAACGATACATTAAGCGATGAATATGCGTGTCAACAGGAAATGCGGGTACGTCAAAGGCTTGAGCCATAACCACGCTTGCTGTTTTATGACCAACTGCTGGCAGGGCTTCAAGGGCGTCAAAAGATTGGGGCACTAAACCATTATATTTTTCAACTAAAATTTTAGAAAGGCCATAAATTCCCTTTGATTTCATGGGAGAAAGCCCCACGGGTTTTATGATCTCTCGGATTTGCTCAACGGATAATTTGAGCATATCGTAAGGATTGTCGGCCTTCTCAAAAAGAAGAGGTGTTATGGTGTTTACACGAGCATCAGTACTTTGCGCCGATAATAATACGGCGATGAGCAAGGTATAGGGGTCCTTGTGATCCAATGGAATTGGGGGCTCAGGGTAGAGCGCTTCCAAAGTTTGGATAACAAAAGCTACTTTTTCTGATTTAGTCATTTTGATTAACTTTATAACCGATGGCACTAAGTTAATGCCATTAAATTAAAAAAAAGAAAAAGCTATGAATACCTTAAAAGTAGGGGACAAGGCGTTTGCATTTGACGCTTTTGACCAAGACGGCACACGCCGCACATTAGCCGATTACGCCGGCCAGAAACTCATTGTATTTTTTTATCCAGCAGCAAGTACCCCTGGTTGTACCGCTGAGGCTTGTAATCTAACAGACAATTACAGCGCCTTACAGCAAGCGGGCTACGCCATTCTTGGGGTAAGTGCGGATAATGCATCCAAACAGAAAAAATTTCAGGAGAAATACTCATTTCCTTTTCCTCTTTTGGCGGATACAGAAAAATCGGTGATCCAAGGTTTTGGCGTTTGGGGTGAAAAAAAGTTTATGGGGCGTACTTATGATGGTATTCACCGAGTGACCTTTCTTATTGATGAAAATGGGGTAATCTCTCGAGTTATTGACAAAGTCAAAACCAACGACCACGCAGCACAGATATTATCCGAGTAATATGACGATTTTGTAAAAGGTATTGAGGGATAGTGTAGTTGGCTAGGTTTAGCTAACTACATTATCTTCAGACTTTTTAAAGTTGAATAAAGATTGCTCCTTGATAAGTTTTGCTACGCCATTGGGAAGCATTTCCTCCCAACCGTGATCATCGTTTTCTATCTTTTTTAGTACTTCCCTTGAAAAGACACTAAGGATCTTTGGATTGTAGTCTTCAATGTCCACAACTTTTCCGTTGTACTTAAAGAATTTATACAATTCTTTCATCCTTGGGTGAACTTTCAATGTGTCGCTATTAATGAGTTCCCCCGTATTTGTGTCTAACATCGGATAAAGGTAAACCCTTAAGTCTTTGAAAAACAATTTCCCAAAAGCTTCGAGTATACCACCACTTAGATGTCGATAGTATTTCTCGTCAAAAATATCGACTAAATTATTGACCCCCATAGTCAATCCCATACGGCTCTTGGTATAATTAGAGAAGTATTCTACCAATCGGTAATATTCTTGAAAATTGGAAATCATTACCGTTTGCCCTAAAGAACATAGAAGTGTGGCGCGATCCATAAAATCTTGCTCATCGATTTCGCCTTCCGCTTTCAAGTTTGACAGGGTAATTTCAAAAATTACAAGTGATTTATTGGCATCAACTTTATTCTCTTTGAGAAACATCTCGTAGGAGCGCTCAAACATATCCATATTGACTTTGGTCACCGGTCTGAAACTACCACGTAAGGCCAATACATTTTTTTTGTAGAGAATTCTTGCAGGAAGGATATTGTTGCCGTCTGGGCCAAAAATAACGGCTTCAGTCATGCCATTTTTAAGTAATTGTAGGCTCATGAGC
>JBEAPG010000289.1:0-3512 GCA_041164545.1 Bacteroidota bacterium | reverse complement strand
ATCCTCCTTACGAACCACGTATCGCAAATTGTTATTTAACAAACTTTCACGAACCACAATCTACGCTAATGATGCTTACTTCGGCCTACTTAGATGATCATAAATTAGCGATGGAAGTATACAATACAGCACTAAAAGAAGGGTATAATTTCCTTTGTTATGGTGATGCACTTCTAATTAAGTAGTAGTTTTATTTGACAGTATTTTATCTGTCAGTTTAGCATTTTAGATTTCTTATGAATTTACCTATTCTCACACTTCTCTTCATTGTTAGTTACCTTTTGGGAAGTATTCCGAGTAGTGTTTGGTTAGGTAAAAAATTCAAAGGAATAGATATACGTGAGCACGGCAGTGGAAATGCCGGAGCTACCAACACCTTTAGAGTTTTAGGAAAAAAGTTAGGAATTGCCGTACTTTTAATGGATGTAGCCAAAGGTTACTTGGCAGTAAGTTTAGCACATATTTTAAAGCTATCACCTAGTTTATATTGGGAAGGGGTTACAGACACAATGATAATAAATGTGCAGCTGCTTTTGGGTATAATCGCAGTAATCGGGCATATATTTCCTGTTTTTGCCCAGTTTAGAGGAGGTAAAGGAATTGCAACACTTTTAGGAATGGTATTGGGTATAAACTTACCCTTATCTCTATGTTGTATTGCTGTGTTTATTATTGTTCTACTGCTTACGAAATACGTCTCGGTAAGTTCAATGTTAGCTACGATTAGTTATCCAATTTTCACTTATTTTGTATTTCAAAAAACAGAAATCTTATTATTGTTGTTTGGTATTGCGGCGTCAATTATGGTTGTTCTTACACATCGAAAGAATATTACCCGATTGATGAATGGTACAGAAAGTAAAGCAAATTTGTTTGGAAAGAAATGAGATCGATTTGGGATATTAAAACGGAAGAACAAGAAGAAGTAGAGGTACTTGATGAGGTAGATCACGGTGCTTCAATTGTTTTATATAATGACGATTACAATTCGTTTGATCACGTCATTAATTGTCTTATAAAATACTGTAAGCATACACCCGAACAAGCAGAACAGTGCTCACTCATTGTTCATTATAAAGGAAAATGTGCCGTAAAAAGTGGTTCACCTAAAGTACTACAACCCATTTGCGATGCACTATGTCGCAAAGGATTAAGTGCGGTAATTGAGGAATTGTAAAACTAGTACTGTTCCTTGCTATTTGGAAAATCAGTAGATTTTACATCTTTTATATAATTTCCAACTGCATCTTTGATGTCGTCATAAAGATTCAAGTATCTGCGTAAAAAGCGAGGAGAAAATTCGTGTGTAACTCCCAACATGTCGTGTAATACAAGGACTTGACCATCAACGCCACTTCCTGCACCAATACCAATTGTTGGAATTTCAAGCGATTTGGAAACTTCTGTTCCAAGTTTAGCAGGTATTTTTTCCAATACAATAGAAAAGCAACCAGTTTCTTCAAGCAGCTTTGCATCTTCTTGTAGCTTTGACGCTTCTGCTTCTTCTTTTGCTCGTACGGTATACGTTCCAAATTTATAAATACTCTGCGGTGTTAGTCCCAAATGCCCCATTACGGGTATTCCTGCACTTAAAATGCGTTTTACTGATTCTATAATTTCAGATCCGCCTTCCATTTTTACAGCATGAGCGCCGCTTTCTTTCATTATTCGAATAGCGCTGCGCAACGCTTCACTGCTATTTCCTTGGTAACTCCCAAAAGGTAAATCTACCACTACTAGTGCTCTTGTTACTGCTCTAATTACAGATTGAGCGTGATAAATCATTTGATCTAAAGTGATAGGCAAGGTGCTGTCGTGGCCTGCCATTACATTGGAGGCAGAGTCGCCGACTAAAATAACGTCTATACCAGCATCATCAATAATTTTAGCATAGGAAAAATCATATGCTGTTAACATTGAGATTTTCTCGCCCCGATATTTCATCTCCTGCAACTGGTGCGTAGTTACTTTTTTTATTTCTTTTTTAGCTGTGCTCATTTCAGTTAGTCTTGAATGTTTAGTAGATATTTTAGGCGCTCTATTTCTCGGATCAATACAACATTATCCGTTTTTAATGTTTCTTTTTCCTTTGCGCTTTCAGCCAATTGTTGTTTCAGTGCTTTATTGTCTGCCTTTACTTCCGCAAGTATTGAAGTTAGGTTCAAAACTAAATCTCCATTGCTCCCTGCTTCTATATCTTCTTTTAGTGATTCAAGATAAGCCAATCGTTTGCTATTTCGTCTCAGCTCATTAGTTGCACTATCCAATTTAGTAGTTAGCATTTTATTCATTATTTCAAGTTCTTTGCTTCTACTCACCAACGAAGTATCATAATTGAGCATAGAACGACATTTGTCAACTTCACTTTGCAGACGATCTATGGTTTTTTGTTGCTCGTCAATTTTGTCTTTAAACAGTTTTACTACTTCTTGAAAGTTGTCGTCTTCAAAATCACCGCCTGATGAAGTGCTTTTATTAGCAATAGGTAGTCCTTGTATCTTGGTGCCTAAAACAATTATATCATCAACTACCATTTCAGATTCACTCCCGATATAAAAACCAACCTTGCCTTTAATGTACTGCTTATCGAAAACAGAATAAGCAAACTTATCGTTAAAATATACCTCGTAATAACCTGATTTTACTTTAACCATTATTTTGTTTGTACCCTTCTTATTAATGTGTTTAAATTTTACCCATCCAGCATTTGCAGGTTGGCCAGAAAGATAACGTAACTGATTATCAAAGAGTTTAGTGATTTTAAATTGCTTTTTGGTATTTATTTCAATGCAAATTGCTCCATTTATGGTAGTTTGTGCATGCACTACTATACCTCCTGAAGCTTCTTTGTTTTTGCTTTTAGCTAATGCTAAATGCGTTACCAATTGAAATTCATCCACACCTTCTAGCGATTTATCCAGTGCGATTGAGCTAGATTGATTGCTTATTCTTTTTATACGATAACTGCCATCTTCAATTATTAATAATTCGAAAGCATTGTATTTCTGCGGAAAGTTATTTGCAATTCCACTAAAGTTATCATATAACAGAGTGTCAGTGTATTCGGCAATAATTTTTTGGCCACTCGCCAAAAGTGACAAACATATTATTACAACAAATGATACTATTCTCATTTTATTTATAAAGTTTGCAAAGCTAAACTAAAAATATGCAAAAAACGATTTGGGTGCTATTGGGGTTCGTGTTTTTGAGTCTCTCGTTTTCAGCTTGTGATAATGAACTGCAAGTAGCCGCCAAATGGAAGGAAATTGCTATAATTTATGGTGCTCTAAACCCTTCTGATGCTGAGCAATATATTCGTATTCAGAGAGCGTACTTAGATGAACAACAAGGTGCGCTTAGTTTTTCGCAAGAATCCGACTCCCTTTATTTTGATACACTCACCGTAACTATTGATGAGTTTGAAAATGGCTTGTACAATAAAACTTATACTTTGCAAAAGGTAGATGGTAACGCAATCGGCCTGCCAAAAGATTCTGGAGTTTTTAGTA
>JBEAPG010000288.1:0-3550 GCA_041164545.1 Bacteroidota bacterium | reverse complement strand
AAAATACAATACATTGATATACAGAGTTTTATTTAGATATAAATTAAGCTTATTGACCTATAAATGACCGTAAAATTAAATTTAGGAATAATTTCAATAGAAAATAGTTGAAACAATTCCAATTATCGGATGTTTGTTGAAGGAATGATAATATCAGCTAGCAGGGTTGAACGTTTTAACGCTGCACATAGATTACACAACAAAGAATGGTCAGATGCAAAAAACAATGAGATATTTGGTCTTTGTAATAATGCAAACTATCACGGTCATAATTATAAGTTGGTAGTAAAAGTAACGGGTGAAGTTGATCCTGATACGGGGTACCTTATAGACTTAAAAATATTGAAGGATATAATTCGTAGTGAGGTTACTGACAAATTGGATCACAAGAACTTGAATTTGGATGTGCCTGATTTTCAAGATTTAAATCCCACAGCAGAAAACATAGCTTATGTCATATGGAATAATCTAAGAGCTAAAATTGATACGAAACTAAACCTAGAAATAACACTTTTTGAAACTGAACGAAATTTTGTAGAATACGATGGAAGATAGAAATTTAAACATACATCACATTAATTCAAGCATAGAAACTCCAATGCGTGATGATGCTTTTGTGATGTCGGATGAGGAAAAAATTGAGAAAATCAAACACCATTTTAAAGAAATAATGGAGACCTTAGGTTTGGACTTGACCGACGATAGCCTAAGTCAAACACCTAAGCGTGTTGCTAAGATGTATGTAAAGGAAATTTTTAGTGGCTTAAATCCTGCCAATAAACCAAGTGCAACACTATTCGAAAATAAATTCGGATATAATCAAATGCTGGTTGAAAAGAATATTTCAGTTTATTCTATGTGTGAACACCATTTTGTGCCAATAATAGGGAAAGCGCACGTGGCATATATCGCCAACGGAAAGGTCATTGGATTAAGCAAGATACATCGATTAGTAAAATACTATGCAAAGCGTCCTCAAGTGCAGGAAAGACTTACGAGACAAATTTCTGAGGCTCTACAAGCGACTTTGGGAATAAAAGATGTGGCCGTAGTTGTAGATGCAAGACATATGTGCGTAGAATGTAGAGGAGTGGAAGATGTTACCAGCTCTACGATTACAGCAGCTATTTCTGGTCAGTTTCAAAATGAAGCAACACGTTCGGAGTTTCTTCGCTACATTGAAATGAAGTAATACAGCGTTAATATTCTATTGATTATCTTTATCATCATTTCTATTGGTTCCACTTGAAATTCTAGCGATTTTTATAGTTGTGGCATAATTAGATGGGCTAACTTCTAATCACCTTTTCCAATTCAAGATTTATGAGAGATTCTTTTATCGTCTCTCGTAGTCAATTTTTATCTGGAAGCTAAGAGATTTCCCTTTACTTTCACATTAAAATCCAATGTGAAGGTAAATGCAATCTCAAAATCCATTATTTAGCACTAGATCTTATTTATACTTTTGCCTACATATATTATGCGAATAATTTGTATTCTTTTTTGTTTTGTTTTTGGTATTTCTGGTTTTAGTCAAGTGAATAGCTACGAACTAGAAGCGGGAAAAGAGTATTGGAAGAAAAGGAAACCTTTCGAGGGGTATTGGCAACAAGATGTACATTACAACATTAAAGCATCCATTGATGATGCAGAAGAAACTGTTGCTGGCTATGAAACATTGGTGTACTACAACAACAGCCCTGATACATTGTATACCATATATTTTCATTTGTACCAAAATGCATTTACACCAAATAGTTATGCGCATAATTTAGCCAAATCGGGTAAGATAGCAGTAACCTTTGGCGAAAATGAAGCAAAAGGAATTGGTACCGAAATTAGAAGTTTTAAAATAGGAGGGGAGAATATCCCATTTACAATTGATAATACCATTTTAATCGTAAAACTTCAAAAACCTATTTATCCTAATACATCAGAAAAGTTTGATGTTGAGTTTATTACATATTGGGATAAGAATGATGGAGGCAATATGAGACGTAGAATGAAAACCTTTGAACAGGATGGCATTACGCATTTTGATGGTGTACATTGGTATCCCAGAATATGTGTTTATGATCGTAAATTTGGTTGGACTACAGACCAACATTTAGGCAAAGAATTTTATGGAGATTTTGGCTTGTTCGAAGTTGAACTTACATTTCCAAATCAATATATTGTTGAGGCGACTGGCGAGTTGCAAAATGAGGAAGAGGTGCTGCCACCTGCACTGCGTAAAGTGTTGGATATTTCCAATTATAGACTTCAAAAAGATGAAATATCACAACCGATAAAAGCAGATGGCACTAAAAAGACGTGGAAATATAAAGCGATAAATGTGCACGATTTTGCGTTTACAGCAGATCCCACTTATCGTATAGGAGAAGTTACTTGGAATGGCATTCGATGCATTGCTCTAGCTCAGGAGCAAAATGCACATCGCTGGCAGCAAACCGCTACTTATGTAGCAAAATTGATAGAGTTGTATAGCACAGAAATCGGACAATTTGGATATCCAAAAATGGTAGCCGCAGATGCGCGAGACGGTATGGAATATCCGATGCTTACCCTTAATAATGGAAATTGGCCGGGTCATCAGTACGTTATAGCGCACGAAGTGGGACATAATTGGTTTTTTGGTATGGTAGGGAATAATGAAACCTATGCGGCAGGATTAGATGAAGGATTTACACAATGGCTTACCGCCCTCAGTTTAAAGAAATTGAGCAACCAGGATTTTTATAATAACAATATCGACAAAGCTGTAGTATTTAATAATTATATGTACCACGCTGTAGGAGATAACAATGCTCGGTTAAATATTCATTCTGATCATTTTAACTCCGCAGAAAGACATGGAGGCGGATATGGTCAAGTTTATCATAAAACAGCGACTATGCTGTACAATCTTCAATATGTTTTGGGCGATGAGTTATTTAAAGAGTCTGTTCAAGCGTACTTTGAGCAATGGAAATATGGACATCCATATTGGGAAGATTTTAGAAACGCAATCATTCACTACACTAAGGCTGATTTAAATTGGTTTTTTGATTATTGGCTTACCACTACCAATGTGATAGACTACAAAGTGGGAAAAGTGAAATACAATGAAAATGCAACAACAATTACACTCCATCGAAAAACGCAAATGCAAATGCCACTTGATGTTGAAGTAGTATTCAAAAATGGCGAAAAAGAGCATTTTTATATTCCCAATACCTATTTTCAGAAACAAACGAACGCACAAGTAGGTGACAAGTGGACGGGGTGGGATAGTTGGAATACAAGTTATGATTTAGCTATAATTGGGAATAGGAAAATAAGAAATGTAATTATTGATCCAAGCGGCCGATTAGCCGATATTAACCGCTTAAATAACGCTAAAAAAATACCCTTAAGTAGGAGTTACGCAAGTTTTAAACAACCCTATGAAGATTATAGTAAATACACTTTGTATTGGCATCCAAACTTGTGGTACAATGGGATAGACGGATTAAAGTTAGGATTGGATATAAATGGTCATTACTACGCCAATAAACACGTTTTTAACTCT
>JBEAPG010000287.1:0-3557 GCA_041164545.1 Bacteroidota bacterium | reverse complement strand
TTGTAAATTGCGACACTTTAGAATGGCTGACGCTTTAGCATATATAAAATCGCCAATAGAGCAAGAGCTCAAAATTTTTGAAGAAAAGTTTAAAGATAGCGTAAAAAGCCGAGTTTCGCTTTTAGACACGATAATGAACTATATCGTAAAGCGAAAGGGCAAGCAAATGCGTCCATTGCTTGTTTTGCATTGTGCCAAACTTTTTGGAGATATAAATGACGAGACCTATAGAGGTGCTGCATTAGTAGAGCTTTTACACACAGCCACTTTAGTGCACGATGATGTAGTGGATGAAGCCAATATGCGTAGAGGATTTTTTTCTATAAATGCCCTCTGGAAGAATAAAATTGCCGTTTTAGTTGGCGATTATTTATTGTCCAAAGGATTACTTCTATCGTTACGAAACAAGGACTTTAGGGCTTTAGAAATATTAAGTAGTGCCGTAGAGCAAATGAGTGAGGGAGAGTTGCTTCAAATGGAAAAAGCTCGAAAACTGGATATTACTGAGGAGGTTTATTTTGATATAATTACCAAAAAAACGGCATCACTGCTTGCTAGTTGTTGTGGTATAGGCGCGCATAGCACTTGTAAAGACGAACAAGTTATTCAACAGATTATGGAAATGGGGGAAGCGCTGGGAATTGCATTTCAAATAAAAGATGACTTGTTTGACTATGGCGACAATAAAGTAGGAAAACCTACAGGAATAGACATAGTAGAAAAGAAAATGACATTGCCGCTTATTTATGCTTTAAACCAAGCCACAAAAAGTGAGCGACGATCAATCATAAAAATCGTTAAAAAGTCTAAAAAGAAAAAGACGGAAATACAAGAAGTTATTGCATTTGTAAAGCAAAAAGGAGGAATAGACTATGCTTTTGAAACCATGCTAAGCTACAAAACCAAAGCAGAAGAACTGCTGAAAAGCATACAAACAGACGCCTCAAAAGAGTACGTTCTTACACTTAGTAACTATGTAATAGAACGGAAGAAATAGGCTATTGTACCAAGCCCAATTCTTTCAATCCTTGCTCAAAAACAACATCAACAGGTATATTTTTAGCACTTAGTCTGTCTAAATCTTTCTGAAGATCAGCTCCTATTTTACCATCTTTTTCCATAAGCGCATCTACTCCTGCTTTGTCCCCATCGCCCTGTAGTTGAAGTATAAGAGCAGATAAGCCCGAAATAGCTTTTTTCATGTTTTCCATATTTACAGAATACGTTCCGTCTGTATTTCTAGTAAACGCATTTTGTTGCTGAAAGTAATTGAACCTAAGCATATTAGCCTTGCCGTGAGCACTGCTTGCACCAAACCGTACAGAACGAAATATTCCGGCTAAGAAAGTAACGTAATAATCCATCAATTCGCCTTCTTGTAACACACCTTGTTCTTTTAGTTGGGTCACCATATACAAGCCTAAAATATCTGCCTTGCCTTCTTCAAGTGCACTAAACGATTCACCTAAAGCTTCTCTTACCATACCTTTTCCGTTTATGGTATTTTTTATTCCTAAGCCGTGTGCCACTTCGTGAAACATAGTGTTACTAAAAAATGCATTGAAAGTGATGTGTTTACGTTGTTTTTTGTCAATCAATTCTTCGGCAATCGGTACCAGAATATGATCAAATTTGGCTTGCATTGCATTTTTTAACTGACTGCGTCGTGTGCCATATTTTAACTGTATTTGTTCATCGTTAGGCAAGTTTACAGCAATTGTTTTACTTCCTGCATTGCAATCTCCAGCATAATAAATTACATCATAAGCATTAAGTTGTGCTCCATCACTATTGGGTGTTTCGGTTTTGTATTTTGCATCCACTGGCAGGTTTGCTTGTAATGAGGGCAAATAGCTTACATATTTTTCAAGCTTTTCGCTCCAACTTTTATCTTTTACCAAAATATATGAACTATATGAAGTTCTGTAATTGTACAGCTTGTCTTCATAATGTTCAATGGGCCCTATTATAACATCAAGCGTATTATTTTTCATATTAATCCAGGCAATGTCACTTTCATTGTATGTATTGGTAAGCAACGCTTTAGCACGTAGAGTTAAGTAGTTTTTTAGCTCTGGTTCCGTACATATTTCTGCAGCTTTTTGCAGGTGTTCAGCTGCTTTTTCCAATTTTTGTTTAAAGTATTCGTTATATGGTATGGTATATATTTTACCTACTTCATCTCTTCTTACCATCGAATATTGGTCTTTTTCATCGGGTAATCCCAAGGCTTCAAATTCTTCTTTTGTTATATCGTGAGGGTAAATATTAGCACCCAATGGTTTTTCTTCTACATTGTCTAAAAAAGGGGCATCACCATTAAGTCTATCCCAAGGGCCATAATTAAGTTCCGCAAATGATCTAAGCTTTGGATTGGCTATAGTTGCTAGCAATTTTTGTTTGTCGCCGTATGCTTGCTCCCAAAATAAATCATTCATAATTTCGGCAGCAGCAAATAGATGAGGCAACATTGCTTTGTCTTCATCAGACAATTGCGACATATCAGTCGTTAATTTTACGGGTATGTACGAAGTAAGTCCTTTAAGTGCAGCTTCGCTTTCTGCTTCATTTGGTCCTTTTGAACATCCAAAAGCATAAAGTACAATGGAAAGTAAAATGATCTTTTTCATGGTAATGCGATATTATGCAATTTTTATTTTACTTGGGTCAAGACTTATTCTATCATTAGTTTTGCTGCACTAATAAGCATAATTAATGTTTGGTTTAAATAAGATAAAGGAAGCAAAAGAGCAAGCAGAAGCACTTAAGCAAAAGCTAGCAGCTCAAAATTTTACAGGTTTTTCGGCAAACAACTTGGTGTCTATTCAATGTACCGGAGACAAGCGTTTTCATTCGTTAGAAATAAATGACAGTGCTTTTAAAATTAGACCTCGCGAAGAAGTGCAAACTATGATTTTGGAGGCAATAGAACGCGCTAGTTATCAAGCAGATGAAACTATGCGTAAGGAAATGGCAGCCATAATGCCAAATATTCCCGGTTTAAATTTGTAATGGACCGAGATAAAAAACTCTGTAAGAGTTTATTATAGAGACAATTAGAGCTTGTACTGAGCTCCCACACTAAATACGTATGGAGAACCAATTGCAGTTTCAAAATTTACTCCTAAATCATCAGACATGTAATAACGAAGCCCGAATGGAATAATGCCCGCTGTGGGTCTGCTGGGCGCGAATTTATCTAGAATATCAAAATTTGGGTCGGTGGCATTCACTTCTATATTCCAGAAAGTAAACCCTAGTCTAAACCCAGAGTACATATCCAATTTTTCGTTTTCTGTTCTGTAATGAAACCTTGGGATTAGTGATATATTATTTCTCGCATTTCGAAAAGAAATCGATTCAGTGCGTTGGTTTCCATTCAAGTCTGGCCAAGAGTATTGTCCAATATCTCCAGTTATCGACTGGCGACTAACCAAAGCCCCTAAGCTAAACACATTCGTAATTCCATAATCGAAAGTTAGACCTACAGCAGGGCCTGCGTAGGCATTAAATGAACCGACGGAAACATTCGCCCGCTCAATTTCTAGATTTATATT
>JBEAPG010000286.1:0-3567 GCA_041164545.1 Bacteroidota bacterium | reverse complement strand
TTACGTATAAAACTCGCTTATTCATACGCAATGCAGATTGTAGTAACAAAGTAGATTTTCCAATGCCGGGTTCTCCGCCAAGTAGAATAACTGAGCCGGGTACTATGCCTCCACCTAATACACGATTTAACTCCGTTCCTGGGGCCTTTAGTCGCTTTAATTCGATGGCGTCTACTTCGGTCACTGAAGTAACTACACCCTCTATGTCGTGCAGATTATGCAATACCGTGCTTTGTTTGGTTTTAACTGCCACTTCTTCTTGTATGGTATTGTATTCCCCACAAGAAAAACACTTTCCCATCATTTTTGCATAGTTACTGCCACAATTGGAGCATATATATACAGTTTTGGTTTTTGCCATGCCTTATTTTTCCCTTTCGTAAAGCGAAAATGAACGTTTTTATAGTTTATAAAAAATATTGTACTACAAGTATCAACTTTGATGTTGTTAAGACAAGATTAAAAAAGATGAAAATAATAGAGTTAATGCTCAAGGCTATTCAAAATTTTCTATTTTTGTCGGCAATACGTAATAATAAGCTAAATAATAAAATGAAAAAATTTACATCCTTGTTAATGTTGTTATGCTTAATGACATTTAGTGTGCAGTCTATTTATGCTCAATCGGAAGCACCAGCAGCAGAAGCGACTGAAGTTGCAGATTCAGCTGCCGCAGACTCAGATTCTACTGCAGCTGTAGAAGAGGTAGCAACAGAAGACGAAGAAGCACCAGTAGGAGACGAAGGTGGACACCAAGTACTTAAAAAGAAATTTATAGAGGGAGGTCCAGCATTTATGGCGTTACCTTTATTGTGTTTAATTTTAGGATTAGCTATCGCAGTAGAGCGTATCATTTCTCTGTTTTGGATGTCAATTAATACAGACAAATTTGTATCTCAAGTAGAAGCGGAAGTTTCAAATGGCAACATTGAAGCAGCTAAAGAAATTTGTAGAAACACAAGAGGTCCTGTAGCAAGTATTTTCTATCAAGGTTTGGACAGAGCATCGACAGGAAATATTGATGTAGTAGAAAAAGCTGTAGTTAGCTACGGTTCAGTTCAAATGGGACAATTAGAAAAAGGATTGGTATGGATGTCATTATTCATTGCACTTGCACCTATGCTTGGTTTCATGGGTACGGTAATAGGTATGATTGACGCATTTGATGAGATTGAAAGAGTAGGTGATATTTCTCCAGCGGTTGTTGCTCGTGGTATCAAGATTGCACTTTTAACAACAGTTGCAGGTCTTATCGTTGCGATTATTCTTCAATTGTTCTACAACTATTTAGTTTCTAAAATAGATAGTATAGTAAACAAAATGGAAGAGGCATCAATATCTCTAGTAGATATGTTAGTTAAAAACAAAGTAGTAAAAGCATAATGAGTAATATTGTAAGAATTGTATATTGGGCATTGGTGATTATCGCCTTACTATATGGTACTGTGTACCTTATATGGGGTGGTGGTGACGATATGACCGGCAGTTCTATTAGTTTAATCATAAGTTATATCCTATTTGGGTTGGCTTTTGGAATAACGCTAATTGCTGCCATTGGAAACATAATCCAACATCCTAAAGACTCTATAAAACTTTTAATAGGTATTGGAGTTGTAGCACTTATAGCCATTATTGGTTATAGTGTTTCGAAAGGAGAGGTGTTAGACTCATACATCGATTTTGGAGTAAAAACCAAAGGGGAGTCAAAATTGGTTGACTTAGGCTTGTATATGTTTTATAGTCTATTGAGCATTTCTATTGTTGGAATTTTAGTATCAGAGTTCACAGGTTTCTTTAAAAATTAGAATATTATGGCAAGAAAAAGCAGAGGTATACCCGAAATAAATGCAGGCTCTATGGCCGATATTGCTTTCTTGTTATTGGTGTTCTTTTTGGTTACTACAACTATGGATATACCTACCGGATTACAGGTAGCGTTGCCTCCAATGACGGACGAGCCTCCACCAGATTCTAAGCAGAAACAACGTGAGGTGCTTGAGGTTTTAGTGAATGCGTCAGACCAATTGTTGGTAGAAAAAGAACTGTTAACTATTGAGAAGCTGAGACAGAAGACCAAAGATCACCTTACAAACGAAGGGAAAGATCCTACATTATCTTCTACTTCCACCAAGGCGATTGTTTCTCTAAAAAATGACCGTGGTACGTCGTACGATATGTATGTACAAGTTTACAATGAGTTGACAGCCGCCTACAATGAGGTAAGAGACGAGTATTCTCAAAGCAAATTTGGAGTTCCATATAATAAACTTAGAAAAGAAGCAGATATAGAGGATGTAAAAAAGAAATATCCTAAAAAATTATCTGAGGCAGAACCAGTTAGCATAGGAGGTAAGAAATAATGTCAAAGTTTAAGCAAGGAAAAGGAAAAGATTCACCAGCCATTAATACATCGGCATTGCCAGATATTGTATTTATGCTTTTATTCTTCTTTATGGTTGCAACCAAAATGAGGGATAAAGAAATGAAGGTGAAAACTCAATTGCCTAAAGCAACTGAGGTAGAAAAGTTAGAAAAGAAATCAAGACTGTACTATATCTTCGTTGGACCACCGCTAAAACCGGAGCTTTATGGTACTACACCTAGAATACAATTGGATGATGCATTTGCAACGGTTGATGATATTCAACAATTCATAACCTTGCAGAATTCGAAAAAAGATGAGGCTGAAGTAAAGTATATGACAACCTCGCTTAAAGCTGATAAAACAGTAAAAATGGGTATTGTTACTGATATTAAACAAGAGCTTAGAAAAGTGAATGCATTAAAATTAAGCTACACGGCTTCTAAAGAAGTGAGAGAAGATTAAGTTTTAGCATAATATTACGATAAAAAAGAGAGCTATTGCTCTCTTTTTTGTTTATACACAAAATTGCAATTGTAAATTGCGACACTTTAGAATGGCTGACGCTTTAGCATATATAAAATCGCCAATAGAGCAAGAGCTCAAAATTTTTGAAGAAAAGTTTAAAGATAGCGTAAAAAGCAAGGTATCGCTTTTAGATACTATAATGAATTACATTGTTAAGCGAAAAGGGAAGCAAATGCGGCCTTTACTCGTTATGCACTGTGCAAAGTTATTTGGAGAAATAAGTGAAGAAACTTATAGGGGCGCTGCTCTAGTGGAACTTTTGCATACGGCTACCTTGGTGCACGATGATGTAGTGGACGAAGCCAATATGCGAAGAGGATTTTTCTCAATAAATGCACTCTGGAAAAACAAAATAGCGGTATTGGTTGGCGATTACCTGTTGTCCAAGGGGCTTTTGCTTTCGCTTAGAAATAAGGATTTTAAGGCTTTAGAGATACTAAGCAGTGCAGTAGAGCAAATGAGTGAGGGAGAGCTCTTGCAAATGGAGAAAGCACGTAAACTGGATATTACCGAGGAAGTTTATTTTGATATAATTACCAAAAAAACGGCATCACTGCTTGCCAGTTGTTGTGGTATAGGCGCGCATAGCACTTGTAAAGACGAACAAGTTATTCAACAGATTATGGAAATGGGGGAAGCGCTGGGAATTGCATTTCAAATAAAAGATGACTTGTTTG
>JBEAPG010000285.1:0-3585 GCA_041164545.1 Bacteroidota bacterium | reverse complement strand
TGACTACCGATAAACTATATAATCTAGATCAATTACGAGAAATAGCCTCAGGAAATGAGGACTTTGTCCACAAAATGATAAACATGTTCTTGGATGTAACTCCAGAATTACTCAATAGAATTTCTGCTGGTTTGCAAATTCAAGATTGGGAAGAAGTAAAGTCTGCTGCCCATAAAATGAAACCATCTTTGGATATGATGGGCATAAACTCTGTTCACACCACTATTCGCGCAATCGAAGAAAGGGCAAAAAACCAAACAAACTTGGAAGAAATTCCTGATTTGTATTTCAAGTTAGAAGAAATTTTACAATCTGTTTTTGAGCAATTGCGAGCTATTTAGTACTGCCTAAGTCGCTCTTGGTACATTTGTACCGTATTATTTAATCCAAAATAAAGTGCATCAGAAATCAATGCGTGCCCAATAGATACTTCCAACAAATTCGGAATTTGCGCTGCAAAATAGCGCAGATTTTCTAAGTTCAAATCATGACCAGCGTTCAATCCCACGCCTAGGTCTGCCGCTCTGTGGGCTGTTGCTTTGTATGGTTCAATCGCTTTTTCTTTATTGGAAGCATATTCTGCGGCGTAAGCTTCAGTATATAATTCAACGCGATCTGCTCCACATTTTTTTGCCGCATCTACTTGTTTGGGGTCTGGATCTAGAAATACAGAAACGCGTATTCCAGCTTCTTTAAATTGGTGAATAATAGGTGTTAGCAGTGCTTCGTTTTGAATGCAATCCCATCCAGCGTTGCTGGTTATAGCATCTGGGCCATCTGGTACCAAGGTGACCTGAGTTGGTTTTACCTCCAGCACCATTGCTATAAAATCAGCACTTGGGTATCCTTCGATATTAAACTCCGTCTTAACTACTTTTTTTAAATCTTTAACATCTTTTCGGGTAATGTGCCTTTCATCGGGACGTGGATGTACCGTAATTCCATCAGCACCAAAGTTTTCGCACGAAATAGCAGCATCAACCACACTTGGAGTGGCGCCACCTCGAGCATTTCTAATAGTTGCAATCTTATTTATGTTTACACTCAGTTTGGTCATTTTATTTTATATCTTACTTGTAACGTAAATGTTTGTCTATTGTTCCCCATAGTTTCATCCAAGCCGGAACCAATGCTATAAGTAGGAGTTCGTAGCGTATTCAAAGGAACATCGTGCCGCGAAATAGCATATCGAAACCAAATGTCTAATTCACTTGTAGGGCGAAATCGAGTGAGCAGGAACACGCGTGCACCACTAAAACCATAGGTATATAGCGGATAGTCATACAACGGAACCTGCTCAAAAGCATAGATTCTATTGGCAAAACGTTCAATTTGGGCATAGGCAATTCTACCACTGCATTCCACTTTGGCAAAAAGTGGTTTGTAAACTATGTCTTGGTAAATAAAGCTGCCTAGCGACGTTTCTCTGTTTAAAGTATAGCTATTCCATTCAATTCTGTTCCGCAATTCTATGCTTCGGGACAAGCTATAACTCATATGGATGCGATGGCGTGTCAAACTATACGAAGCCAGTTTGTTTATTTTTTCGCCATTAATGTTTATCTGTTTTTGTTCGTTTCGGTAGCGGTAATACGCTGAAAACGATCGGCTTGGCTTGTAATTAATTTCAGCCCAAATATCCTCTCCGCTGCTCAGTGCATCCGCCTGAAATCGGAGCCAAGGGCTTTTAAACAAGTCATAGTATCCCAGTACAGAAATTTGTTTCGATGGTCTTAGCATAAAGCCAACATAAAACCCGTTTTCATTGGCGGCTTTGCTGTTTTCGCCAAATCCATTGCTTTGCAGGGTAATGAAAGATTTGTCATAGTTTCTATATACTACACTAAAGTCTGCATTTTTACTCAAGCCAATTAATGCTCCGTGCACTTGCGCTATTGCATTTTCAAAACTACTGTAGCTTACTTCACCATATATGTTTATGTTTTTTATTGCAAAATCATAGTACGTTCCTGTTTTGGAGTATTGGCTACCCGAAAACGAAAACGCATTGTCTGGTCTGTCGGTAGGAATAAATGCACGCCCTAGTTTTCTGGTATAGTGCACTGCGCCAATTTTGCCAAATGGAAGTTTTAATACAGCATAGCTTCCTGTTTGAAAATCGTGGATGATATGTTTATCCACTATTTCATTCGGAGTTCGGTGCAAGCCGCCATCTTCTTGTATCGTTGTGGTTATATCGGGTTCGTTGTCTATAGTATCCGTCGTTTCAACGGCATTGCCATCGATATTTTTACTGCTTACAAAGGCACCTAGTTCAATGTTTTTTACCTGAAAAGCTATTGCTCCTCCTCTGAGATAGGCATTTTCACGCAGGCTTCTATACGCCCCAAATCCACTAAAATTTCGCTTAGAATTAGTGATAATGCTGGATTTTCCAAAAGCTAGTCCTGTACTCAACGTTAGACCTTGTCCGAAATTAGCTTGAAAATCACCCAAATGAAGCGTCTTGAGCTTGCCCAAGTTTTTTGCTTCGAAATAGAAAGAATAATAATCGTATCCTTTTGGATTATTGCCACTAAAAAAAGATTCGCCCGCATCTTTTTCAGCATTTATTCCCATTGAAATATACCGCTTATAATCAAATCTGTAACGTAGATTGTTGTAAATAGGACTACCCGCATAGTGGGATGCTGATCTATCGACTGCTAGTGTGTCGGCAATTAATGTGCCTTTATTTTTTGGTCGATTGGTTTCTGCCAGCGACATAAATTGATGACTTCCATTGTGAAATACATCCTTCATGTCAAAAGGAATTACAGCATTAGACAAGGTAATAAATGGAAGAATGGTTTGTATGTCTGATGTAGTAAAACTCTCCAGCACTTGCAATTCATACAGCGAAAGAAAGTCGCCAAACTTTTTTCTATGATTAAGTATGTCCAATGCCTGAAAACTGGTTATGAATGGAGCGGCAAAAAGTACATCAGCAGTCGCTTTGTTTAAGTTGATTGGGTTGTCAAAAAAGTAAAGCATATCGCTGGCAAATTGCTGAATATCAATTTGATCTATTGAGTTTTCGATGTAGCGCTCTATGTATTCATTTACCAATGCATTGTCCGTTTGTGCATACAAGCTAGAGATGCTGGAACCTAACAAAAGCAAAAAAATGAGCCAACTAAAACGCATAAATGTAGTTTAGCGCGGGCGACATTCCCAATTGATTGTGGTATTGAACAGCAAGATCTATGGTGTTCTTGTTTTTTTCATAACCTAGTCCAAATGCCAAGGACTGATTGGTGCCAAAACCTCCTCTTATTTTTAGTTTATCTGTGGCAACCTGTACACCTCCATTATATTGCAGTTGCTGTCCCGTTACTTGAAACACATCAGAATAAATAGTTACATTGTCTGAAATGAGATAGTCAATTCCCATCCTAAACTGGGCAGGCAAACGTTCTTCAGTTTGTTTTATTAGCAAACTTCTGGTTGGGTTGCTTATGCTAAAACCTACATTTAGGTCCTTGCTTATTTGGCAGTAAAGTCCTGCATTAAAAGTAAATACATTAGCTTTTCCATAATAGGCATCGACACTTGAATAGATATGATAATTAATACCAACTCCAG
>JBEAPG010000284.1:0-3592 GCA_041164545.1 Bacteroidota bacterium | reverse complement strand
CAAGTTGGAGCCCCACTTTTATATTATTACGGAGCTGATTTTAAGCAAAGTGAATATAACAAAAGGCGCATTCATATCGGAGTTGGACTAATGTACAATTTATAAAAGATGAAAAACTTTTTTGTTCTATTGGCATTTTTCCTTTTGAGCCATGTAGCTCAAGCTACGAATAAGGATAGTTCATACCTTTTTTGGTACGAAGGAAGTGTTTTTGCTACTTCTACAGGAAGCCTTCGCTTAGAAACCCTCACTAAAGGCTATAAAGATATACCTTCCTATTTCCAAGATTACGATGAGAATAGTTTTGTTTCAGAATACTACATTCAAGATTCATTTGTGCGTGAAGTAAGTTATATGGTTTATCCTTCATCATCCGTTGATTACAGAAATGCAACTCTTGGCGTTAGTAAAAACATTAAAAAATGGAAACGATTCAGCCTCGATCATGCTGTCGGAATTAATTATAGCAAAGCAGATTTTAAGTATTTCGACCGCCTAAAAGAATATAGCTCATACAGTACGCTTACTTATGACACCTTGGGCCGATATTCCACAGCTTTTGTAATAAATAAATACATAGAAGGCTATAAAGAAGAATTGGGCTATTGTATCAAAACTCCTTTAGCACAAATCAATCGAAGCGATTTAGCTTGGCGGCAGTGCTGCGACATTCAGTTCACGTTACATTTACAGACAATCTTTATTTGAACGAGTACAGACACTCAAACCAACTCACATACTATTATGATCATGTGGATTACATTGACGAGTATGGATTTAATTTCAACCTGCGGGGGTTAGCTCCATACAACAAAGAGAAACCAACAAAAGATTTTTCAGAACACAAAAGAAAAAGTTCATTTCAATATGATGCAATGTTTATAATTCAACCAACTGTTCATTGGGGACCATACAGAAAATTAGGGACCTACATATCTCTTGGAAAATCAGTAGGAATGCGTTATGGCAATGATTATAGCAAGCTAAAGGGTGGTGTGTTCTATGGCTTTGGAATTGGATATAGGCTTTAATAATCTTACTCAGAAAAGTCTATAGTCTAATTTCTATATCCAATAATCCTACTTCAACCCCACTGTCACCGCATTATCCACTTTAGTAACCTGCGTTATTCCCTGTTTCGCTAACCCTTTCAGGGCCACATCCCACTGTTTGCCGCTCAATTCTAGCTTGGTTTTTAGTTCGCCAATTTCAATCGAACCTCCATTTTGCGCAAGTACATCTTTTATCGCTTTTTCATTTTCGGTCAATTCTACCACTTTCTCTGCTTTTTTCTCAGGACGCATTTGCGGGAAGAAAAGCACTTCTTGTATACTCTCGTTATTGGTAAGCAACATTACTAGTCGGTCTATACCGATACCTATTCCTGCCGTTGGGGGCATACCATATTCCAAAGCTCGCAGAAAATCTTGGTCGATAAACATCGCCTCGTCGTCACCTCGTTCCATCAACTTGGTTTGTTCTTCAAATCGTTCACGTTGGTCTATTGGGTCGTTTAACTCGCTGTAGCAATTGGCAATTTCTTTTCCGTTTACAATCAACTCAAAACGTTCGGTAAGTTCTGGGTTGTTTCTGTGTTTTTTGGTAAGCGGACTCATACTTACAGGGTAGTCCATAATAAACGTGGGTTGAATTAGGTGATGCTCTACTTTTTCGCCAAATATTTCGTCTATCAACTTGCCTTTACCCATTGTATCATTTACCTCAGCACCAAAGCCTTTTGCAGTTTCAAAGAGCTCTGCTTCGCTCATTTGGCTTACATCTACTCCTGTATATTTTTCAATAGCGCCAAAAAGCGTAAGTCTTTCGAATGGCTTTCCAAAATCGATGGTATTATCTCCAAAAACTACATCTGATTTTCCGTTTACATCAATGGCTATCTGACGAAGCATTTCTTCGGTCATATCCATCATCCATTGGTAATCTTTGTATGCCACATACAACTCCATTTGGCTAAACTCCGGATTGTGGGTTCTATCCATACCCTCGTTTCTAAAGTCTTTTGCAAACTCATACACACCCTCAAAACCACCAACAATCAGTCTTTTTAGATACAGCTCGTTGGCAATTCGTAAGTAAAGAGGAATGTCTAAAGCGTTGTGATGTGTGATAAAAGGACGAGCAGCGGCACCGCCAGGAATGGCTTGCAAAATGGGTGTTTCTACTTCCAAGTACCCTTTGCCATTCAAAAAATTACGCATACTGGCCACCGCTTTTGTACGCTTAATAAAAGTATCTTTAACACTTGGATTTACAATCAAGTCCACATATCTGCGTCTGTATCTCTGCTCAGGATCTGTAAATGCGTCATACACCTTTCCATCTACCTCTTTGGGCATAGGTAACGGATTAAGCGATTTGGAAAGCACTGTCATTTCCTTTACGTGAATGGATAATTCACCTGTTTGAGTTCTAAAAACAAAGCCTTTTACGCCAATAATATCACCAATATCCAGCAGTTTTTTGAAAACCTCAAGATACATAGACTTGTCGTCCGTAGGACAAAGTTCATCGCGATTAAAATACGCCTGAATGCTACCTTGCTCGTCTTGCAATTCACCAAAACTGGCTTTTCCCATTATTCTTCGGCGCATTAATCGACCTGCAAAAGATATATTAGAAAATTTTTCAGGATTTGCGTCAAACTCGTTAGCGATTTCTACACTACTAAAATCTTTTTCATAAACATCTGCTGGATAAGGATTTATACCCATTTCCCTTAATTTATCGAGGGACTGTCTACGCTGGATTTGTTGCTCGTTTAGCTCCATTTTTGATTATAAGGCTGCAAATATAAATGGTTCGTTTGTCTGAAGACCGTTATTTCAATCAAAATCAAGCAACTAAATCCCATAGTAAATAGTCATAATTGCAATGCATACCCTATTTTTGTTTTTCCATGTGTAAACGATTTTTGGTTTGGTTGACGGTAGTCACTTCTTGGCTTTTGAACTATGCCCAAAATCCTAGTAACACTCAAAATCTACCTAATTTTGAATTTATTCAGAATTTTGGACAGTGGCATCCAGCTATTCGCTACAAAGCGCAAATCCCCTATGGAGAAATCTACTTAGAATCTACAGGCATTACCTATAAACTTACCAATGCAGAAGATTACAACCGCATACAGCAATGGAAGCATGATAACGCGGCAACCCCCAACAATGAACAAGCACGTCAACACGCCGTACGGCTGCAATTTGAAAACACATCGTACTCACCAAAATTGGTTGGTAAATACGCTCAAGCACATTACTATAACTATTTTTTAGGCTCGGAAAGAAAGAATTGGAAAAGTAAAATTCACCCTGTAAGTGAGGTGGTGTATCAGAATGTATATCCAAATATAGACTACGAAATAAGCGGACAAACCAATCTTAAATATCAATGGGTTATTCATCAACCAAGTCAATCAAAGATAGATCAGATTGCCATTCGTGTTTTGGGCGCTGATGCTGTTTCTATTGAAAATGAGCAACTTATAATTGAAACAAGCGCAGGAAACATAATTGATGATGCACCCATTGCCTATCAGATTATTAATGGACAAAAGCACGAGATTAGATGCAAATTC
>JBEAPG010000283.1:0-3598 GCA_041164545.1 Bacteroidota bacterium | reverse complement strand
AGTGCTTGTGCTTTATTGGCATAAAGTTCTTCGCCTGTTATTTCAAAGACGGATAGACACGCTTGAATGGTAAAGGCATAGTCTTCTAACATGCCATTTATTGAAGACTTTCCATTTTTAAAGCTATGAAATAATTCGTTTTCGTGGTGCTGATATGTTAGAATGGCATTTATTGCATTTACTGCCAATTCTTTGTATCGCTCACTTAGAGTTACTTTGTACGCCTCGCATAGTCCAGATATAGCAAGACCATTCCAAGAAGTTAAGCATTTGTCATCTAGACCAGGAGAAATGCGTTTGTTTCGATTTTGTAGAAGTACTTTATTTACTTGTTCTATTTTTTCGCGCAATTGCTCATCGGTTAATTTGTATTTTTTTGCTAGATCATTTTCATTTTCTGAGCGTAGCAAAATGTTGTTTCCGTGTTCCCACAATCCCTTATTTCCAACATTATAATAGTCTTTAATCATTTGAAAATCTGATTTCAAAAGATTCTTTAATTCATCTTCTTGCCACACATAAAAGCGACCTTCTTCACCTTCGCTATCTGCATCAAGAGCGCTGTAGAATAATCCGCTTTTATCTAACATTTCACGCTCTATCCACGCAATGGTTTCATTCATAGTGGAAAGAAAAATAGGATTTGATTCTTTCTTGTACGCCTGAGCATAAATAGATAATAATTGGCCATTATCATACATCATCTTTTCAAAATGAGGAACTTTCCAAAAAATATCTGTACTGTATCTTGCAAAACCTCCACCAATTTGATCGTAAATTCCACCTTTTGCCATTTTTTCTAAGCTGATTTTTATAAAATCATCTACTTGATTATCAACAACAAAAGCTGAATATGAAAGTAAAAAATCATAATGTGAAGGAAGGGGAAACTTGGGAGCTTTAGTCATTCCTCCTTCTTTCATGTCCCAATTGGTTTTCCATCCGTTAACCGCCTGCGAAATGAAATCGAAATCAAGTTTTTGAGCTACATTATCACTTATAGCCGTTTCTTGCATGCGAATGCCCTGTGTTAAACGAGTAGCATAATCTTGCAGCTTTTCAAGATGATTAGTATACTGAAAATGAACAGTTTCCAGCAATCTGAGCCATCCTTCTTTTGGATAATACGTTCCTGCATGAAATGGCCTGCCATCAGGTAATGCAAAACAGTTAAGAGGCCATCCACCACTTCCAGTTATAATGTTTGTAGCAGTCATATAGATTTGGTCCACGTCAGGACGCTCTTCTCTATCTACTTTTATACAATAAAAATTTTCATTCATAAACAATGCAACTTGTTCATCTTCAAAACTTTCGTTCTCCATTACGTGGCACCAATGACAGCTGCTGTATCCTATACTTATCAAAATAGGCTTTCCCATTGATTTTGCTTCAGCTAGATTTTCAATATTCCAAGCCTTCCAATTAACTGGATTATAAGCGTGTTGCAGTAGGTAGGGACTGGACTCGTGGATGAGACTATTGGTATGTTTGTGCATTACTTTTTCTGACTGGTGATTTTTACAACTGGCCAAAATTAAGCATAAAATATGTGGAACATTTTTTAGCCTAATTGTCATAATTTAAGGGTAAAAGGTAGTTCATTCATTTATATTAATCGATAAAGTCAGTCGATTTAGTTAATTTTGGTCAATTACAATGAGAAACCTCAAGATTTTATTTATTCTACTTTTTTCAAGTTCTTTCCTGCCTTTGTTCGGTCAATATACGCAGATTGGAAATGGAGGATTTACAAGTGCTATATATGGACCCACTTGCACAGACGTAACTGCATCATTTTATAATAGACATGCATACATATATCCCAGTGCTTCATTAGGAAATTTAGCACATGGCGACACCATAACAGCTTTAGCTTTTAAGCATAACGCCTTTGATACGTTGGCTGGAAATTGCAGCTTTAAAATGTATATAAAAAATACAGCAAATTCAGACTTTGGCAGTGCGGCGTTAAATTGGTTAGCCGAATCTAGAAATGGTATGACCTTGGTATATGAAGGTAATCCAAAAGATATAATTGGAAATTCGCCAGGTTTTGCCGTTTTTTTATTCAATAAGGTAAGTTCATATACGTTTGATACTACTGGAAATAGAAAGCATCTTGAAATTTTAGTTGAATACAAGCAAAACACTACACAAGCAGCTGCCATTCCGTGGTATTGTGAGAGCGCATTTTATGTTCCAAGTTTTACTTCAAACAACGAAACAAAATATGTTAGAGGAAATAGCACTTCCGGTTTTGATAGTATAACTAACTCAAGTTCAATAATAAAACCCACATTACGTATTTATCACCCAAAGCACGATACCGAGCTAGAGGTGAATCGTGTTTATGCCTTGGGTAAGTATCCACTCCTTATGGATAAACCGGATAGTATAAAGGTTGTAATTCGAAATATTGGCAGAAAAACAGTGTATAATCATAAGGTATTTTTAGATGTGTCGGGTGCAAATAGTTTTAATGATACCCTTATAATGGATTCGTTATCCCCTTATAAAGAACGATTTTTATACTTTACAGACTATAAACCAAGTTTACAGGGTAACGAACTTTTAACCATAACATCCGATTCTGATGCAGTTGCATCTAACAATCAGATTCAGAAACCAAGGCAGGTAAACTATAATGTATATTCACACGTGGACCCTTTTAATGGGAATAGTGGAGGAATAGGTTTTAACGGTTCTACTGGCGATTTTGTTGCTAAATTTTATGTAGAAGGTACTTCATACATCAACCAAATAACGGTAGATTTTGCGCTTACGGGTAGAAATTTCCAACTTGGGATTTGGGATGATGATGGTACAGGTGGCTTGCCAGGGACTCTTTTATTTATAAGTGATTCATCCATATCTACAGCGGGTACTTTTATCATGCCAGTATTGCCCAAAGTGCAGGTGAATGGAGGTTATTACGTAGGTATTAGACAAACCTCAAATACGAATGTTTCTTTCGCTTTTCAGTACGAAATACCTATCCGTCCGCATACATTCTACTTTGCTGCTCCGGCTGGCGACACCTCTTGGGTGTCTTTTTCTCCTGGTTATGATTATAACTTCAATATTCAACCTAGATTGCAGGTAGGGAATGATTTAGCTATTTTAGATATCATTTCTCCGCAACCTTTTGATAGTATAAGATATAGTGCTACAGATTCATTAAACCTAACAGCCCGAGTTATCAATTATGGTTTTATAAATCAAGGCATGTTCAATGTTAAAATGGATGTCTTGAATAGGTTTAATCAAGTGGTTCAGACTGATACGCGAACAGCTAGCCTGAATAGCGGAGATACGGCCGTCATCAATTTTAATAAGTTTAGTAGGTTTAATATTGGTCAATTTAAAGCACGCGCGACAGTTGATTTAAATATTGATAGTGTAAAGGATAACAATACTTTAGAAAATACATTTTATCTGGTAAAAGACAATGACGTAGCGGTAGATCTGATTTTTGAACCTACAAGAAATGATTCATTTGAAATAAATGAAGAAGGATTTTGGCCAACTGTTCGAATAATCAATTATGGAGTTAAAACACAAAATAATTTTAAAGTAAGAGCAGAATTATTAGACC
>JBEAPG010000282.1:0-3604 GCA_041164545.1 Bacteroidota bacterium | reverse complement strand
GTACTATAAAATTTGCACCGGGAGACATTCCTACAGTTCTTGGCTTAGCATTAGATAGAGAAGAGAATTTATGGTTATCTAATTATGAAACGGATAGAGCTTTAGTGGTTCGCAGAAAAGATGGTACTTGGCAAGATTTTAATGTGGGAGTAAGGCGTTTAGGTGAGATGATAATAGATGATTACGGAACAATTTGGGCTGTGGTTTCTAGGAACAGTGCTCAGGGGATTATGGCTTTTAATGAGCAAAGCGGGCGACCACCGCGTATATTAACAACAGGTAAAAACGATGGAGGACTGCCTAATAATAATGTAAAAGCGTTAGCTCTAGACAAGGATGGAGAAATCTGGGTGGGCACTGAAACAGGCTTAGCCATCTACTACAATCCATCTCTTGTATTTCAAGGAGGGCCAAATGCAGATGCGCAGCAAATCATTATAGACGATGGAAACGACGTGGGTTATTTACTAGGCAATGAGGTAATAAATGATATTAAAATAGACGGGGCCAATAGAAAATGGATTGGAACCAACAATGGAGTTTGGTTAGTGCAAGAAGATGGTTCTGCAGTTGTAAATCACTTTACTATTGATAATAGTCCACTACCTAGCAATGTGGTAAACTGCGTTGGTATTGTTCCACAAACAGGTGAAGTTTTCTTTGGGACAAATCAAGGCATAGCTTCATTTAGAAGTGATGCAACAGAAGCGGGTCAATTTCACGAAAATACCATTGTATTTCCTAATCCGGTTCATAGTACCTACGACGGACCAATAACGATAAGCGGGTTACCTCAAGATGCAACAGTAAAAATTGTAGATGTGGCAGGAAGAGTTGTATACGAAATGGTGGCAACCGGCGGTACAGCTGTGTGGAATGGAAGAAATTTTAATGGAGAACGACCACAAACAGGAGTATATCTCATCTTTTCTGCGAATAAAGATGATGAAGATAGTATGGTGAGTAAATTACTTCTAGTGCGATAAATATGCTAGCAAAAACGCGTGCCATAGTACTTAGAAATACGAATTATAGCGAAAGCAGTGTTATAAGTAAAATGTATACTCGCGAGTTTGGAATGCGGACCTATTTGCTGCAAAGTATAAAAAAAGGGAAATCTGCTATCCGCCCTTCTATGATTCAGCCTTTATCTATTGTAGAAATGGATGTGTATGAGAAACCAACATCTAATCTAAACAGAGTAAAAGAACTCAAACCCTCGCCACCTTTATTGGGTATCCAAGAAGAAATAGTAAAGAAAACAGTGGCAATGTTTATGCTGGAGATAATAAATCAATGCATTATTGAGGAGCAATGTGAAATTGAGTTATATGACTTTCTAGAAAATGAAATTTTAATTTTAGAAAGAGAAACTTCTTTGAGTATGTTTCCAATTCAATTTCTGTTGCGACTAACGCCCTATCTCGGTGTACAACCACAAGGTACGTATAGTGAACAAACACCTTATTTTAGTTTAAATGATGGAGTATTTTTGTCACAGCTTGGTGTAAATGTACTAAGTGACAGCATTTCTAATTATCTATCTATGTTACTTAATGAAGATGCTAATACTCAATCAACCTTAAATGCTTCTCAAAGAAAAGAGGTGTTAAATGCACTTGTTACGTATTTTCAATTACATATTACCAAAAATAAGCAAATACGCTCTATCGAAATTTTAACAGAACTTTTGAATTGATGGCACATTATTTGAAATTGATATTATAAACCAAATGAAAAAAATACTTTTTCTCTCATACTTGTTTGTGGGTTTTAGTGCAATGGCTCAAACTTATCACCCCGATTCGGCTATCGTGGCAAGAAAATTTTTTATGGATGGAGACACATTTTATGTGTATTCTTTTGACGAGTTCATTCTCAAAGAGTTTAACTCGAAGGAGGAGCAAGAGAAATATCTGCGCTTAGTTAGAAATGTGAAAAAGGTAATGCCATACGCTAAGTTAGCTGCATTTCGCTTGCAAATGATGGAAGATAATCTCAATCAGCTTAAGACAAACAAGGCAAGGAAAAAATATATAAAAGCGACAGAAGATGCGATTAAAGATGAATTTATGGCCTCGCTTCAAACAATGTCTAGGTCACAAGGCATGTTGCTAATAAAATTAATTCACCGAGAAACAGGAAGCACTTCATATGAGATACTAAAAAAGTACCGTGGCAGTGCCAGTACTATGTTTTATGGTTTGTGGGCAAAAATGTATGATGCAGATATCGATGTAAAATTTGATCCGATTGAGGACTATCAAATTGAGTATATCATAAAAAACGCCAAACTAGAATAGAATTTATCTGTTCATTTGCTACATGAAATTGGATGTATTGGCTTTCGGTGCCCACCCAGATGACGTAGAACTCTCGTGTTCGGGCACTCTTTATAAGTTAAAAAAGCAGGGTAAAAAGGTAGGGATTGTAGATCTAACTCAAGGTGAAATGGGTACACGCGGAACCGCGCAAACTAGAGAAGTGGAGGCAAAAGAAGCTTCGCTCGTATTAGGATTAAATGCTCGCGAAAACTTAGATATTGGAGATGGTTGGTTTGAAAATAACAAGGAAAATAAGCTAAAGATAATAACCGCTATTCGAAAATATAGGCCAGGAATTATACTTGCTAATGCAATTGACGATAGACATCCAGATCACGGAAAGGCAGCACAGTTGGTAAGAGAGTGTGTTTTTTTAGCTGGGTTGAGAAAAATAGAGACTACCGTAAATGGTATTACACAAGAACCTTGGAAAACCGAGCATCTGTTTCATTATATCCAATTCTTTCATATCAAACCAGATTTTGTAATTGATATTTCGAATGAGTATGAAGTAAAAAAGAAGAGTATTATAGCGTACAAAACGCAATTTTTCGACCCTAATTCAACAGAACCCAAAACCCTTATTAGTTCTGAAAAATTTCTAAACTACATAGAAGCAAGAGCACGTGAATTTGGCGCTGCAATAGAAGTAGAGTATGGAGAAGGTTTTACAACCATTCGGCCCTTAACTTACGACTTGATAAACCTCCTATAAATTTTGGTTGCAAACCAGAGGAAGGTGCTTACCGTTATATTTATCTCATAAAATCCTTCATCTTCTGCACCAAAGGATTCATAAAATGCCTTGACATTTGGAATACTAGACCCTTCGAAATCAAGAATCATGTTCTGGTTGCAATGCTGTTTTATAATATGGTCAATCGCGAAACTCAGCGCATTGTGTTTGCGCCCGACTTCATTTGGTGCACCAAGTATATAATGTAGCCTGTTTTTGCCTTGTAAAAACAGTAAGCCAGCTATTATTTTATTATTATGCTTTACTACCAATAATTGAAAGTAATCTGAATACAGTGGATTGAGAACTAATTTTGTTAAAGAGGAGTAAGCCTTATCATCGAGATTAGGATTCAGATTTCCATATGCATTTCTATAAAGTTGAACAACCCGATCTACTTGGTTTAAATCTTGTAGGACTTCTATATTACTACGTTGGGCCTTCCGTATGTTTTTAGCAACTGATTTGCTGTAATTCTTTGCTATATTGTTATAGTCATTTAATCGAAGTACAAGATTTATTCGATTTCTAGAGTTTTCGAAAC
>JBEAPG010000281.1:0-3605 GCA_041164545.1 Bacteroidota bacterium | reverse complement strand
CAAGTGCTTATTAACAATATGCCAATTCTTTCAGGTGATGCGGGACAAGCGCTGTGGAGCTTTATTCCAACAGAAGGAATTGAAAGCGTAGAAATAATAAAAGGAGCTAGTTCTGTTCTTTATGGTTCGTCAGCTCTTAATGGTGTGATAAATATAAAAACATTACAGCCGAAAGAAAAACCAATTACACGAGTAAGTCTAACCAGTGGCTTTTATGATCTAGCCAAAAGGCCCAGCTTAAGGTATAATGGCTCAAATAGAAATGCCGTATCCAATCTGTCAGCATTTCATAGCAGTTACTACAAAGGTTTGGGAGTTACCCTTGGACTAAACGGATTGCTCGACGCAGGCTACAGAATGGGAGATAATGATAATCGATTCCGATTCAATTTGGGGCTGCAGCACAAATTAGAGAATAAAGATGCATTGATAGGTTTAGACATTTCCGCACAATCGGGAAATTCAAGCAATTTCTTGTTGTGGGAGTCATTTGATATGGGTTACACATCATTGGATAGTAATATTACAAAAAGCACAAGTAATCGTATAACCATAGACCCTCATTTTTCGTGGCACGGCAAAGAAATAAGTCAGTTTATAAACACGCGTTATTTATATGTAGACAATATAATAGACAACGGAAACCCATTAAACAATCAGTCTAATACCTCTAACTTATTCTATGGGGAGTACAGATTGAGCTACAAGCCTAAACAATTGAAAATGAACGTTAATACTGGTGTTGTAACGATTGCTACAAACACAGCTTCTCCTTTGTTCAACGGAAAACAAGTAGCTAATAACTATGCGGCATATCTACAACTTGATAAAAAATGGAACAGGTTATTTGTAAGTGGAGGTGCGCGTTATGAGTACTTCAGATTAAACGACAGAAATGAAGGAAGGCCCGTTTATAGAGTTGGCGCAAACTATCAAGTTTCGAGCTTTTCGTTTTTTCGGGCTAGTTATGGACAAGGATACAGGTTTCCAAGTATTGCAGAGTCATACATTACTACTACTGTTGGTCCTGTGAGCATTTATCCGAATGAAAAATTAAACTCCGAAACAGGTACAAACTTAGAACTAGGGCTTAAGCAAGGTTTTAAAATAGGCAAGCTTAATGGTTTTGCGGATATAGCCGTGTTTAAAATGGAGTTTGAGAATATGATGGAATTTACATTTGGTCAATGGGGCGAAATTTTGCCTCCATTGTTTGGGGCAGGTTTTAAAACAATGAATACAGGTAAGGCCAGAATTCAAGGGTTTGAGGCAAATATAATGTATGAGTATAAATTTAAATCGGTTAATATTCAAGGATTTATGGGGTATACATACAATAAATCGGAAGCATTGCAGCCCGATTTGGTTTTTGGCAAAGACAATGGAGGTCAAGAATTGACTTATACAAATACAAGTAGTAATGGAAATAACAATGCCCTAAAATATAGACCAGCTAATCAAGCAAAAGCTGATATAATGATTGAATATAAGAAATGGAATTTTGGATATGGGTTAAGCTATCAAAGCGAGATGCAAAACATTGATTTAGCATTTGTAAGCAACCCTATTGAATACTTTATTCCAGGAATACAAAGTTCAATGCAACAAGGACTTAGTTCGTTTTTATTAAGTAATACTAGAATAGGATATAAGCCAAACTCAAAACTTGGATTGAATATTATCGTTGGAAATTTATTTAACCAAGAATACGTTATTCGACCAGCAAGTATTGGCCCGCCGCGTACGGTAAGATTGCAATTGTCGTATCTTTTTTAAGATGGAAAACAGAAAATGTGGATGGGCTGAGAAATTATTCAGCTATTTATGCAAAATCAAACGAATTATAAATGAGCCTGATTAAGAAGCTTGCAAGTGATACCGCCATTTATGGAATACCTAGTATTGTAGGTAGGCTTCTCAGTTTTTTACTGGTTTTTCTTTACACAAAGTTTAACGCGTCTGTTTTTGCCGCTCATACTGAGTTTTATGCGTATTCGAGTTTTTTCTTGGTGCTGTTGCCCTTGGGTATGGAAACAGCTTTTTTTAATTTTTTAAGAAAAGGAAACGATATAAAAACAACTTTTACTACTGCATTTTACACGGTAGCCGCAATGGCGGTATTTTTTGCTTTTGTCGTTATAGTGTTTAGGCAGCATGTCGCAAATTTTATGAATTATCCTGACCATTCAGACTACGTTGTATGGTTTGTGTTTATTATCTTTTTTGACGTGTTAACTATGGTGCCGTTTGCTCTACTTCGACATCAGCAAAAGGCAAAAAGGTTTGCGTTTGTACGAAGTATAGGAATTGCAATAAATATCAGTTTAAATGTGCTATACTTCATTGTATTTCCTTTGTATGATATTGAACAAATACCATTTTTATATGACAGTAATATTGGAATTGGGTATGCGTTTATTGCCAACCTTATTGCCTCTGGGGCTACAGCACTTTTGTTACTTCCTGATATTACCAAATATATATATCAACTCGATAAAGACTTATTAAAACAAATGTTGAAATATGGGCTTCCTCTGGTATTAGTAGGTATGGCGGGCATAGTAAATGAAACTTTTGATCGTGTGGTTTTAGACAAACTTCTTATTTCAGACAACCCAAAATTTGAAATTGGGGTATATGGAGCTTTTTATAAGTTGAGTATAATCATTACTATTTTTATTCAAGCTTTTCGCTATGCTGCGGAGCCATTTTTCTTTGAAAAATCAAAGGATAAAAATGCGCCAGAAGTCTATGCTTTGGTAATGAAATATTTTGTTTGGGTTTGTCTATCTGCAGGGCTACTTACCTTGTTTTTTTTAGACGAAATTGCCGCGTTTGCCGTGCGTGATGCTTCCTACTACAAACATCCTGATGGCATTAAAATTGTTGCGCCGCTTATTTTGGCCAATATCTTTTTAGGCATTATTTATAATTTGAGTATTTGGTATAAAGTTAAGGAAAAGAACAACATAGGAGCTGTAATTTCAATTTTTGGGGCATGTATTACTATTGGAGGTCTATTAATTTTTGTTCCGCATTATGGTTTTATAGCTGCAGCTTATACCACATTGGCTGCTTATTTTACTATGATGGTCGTAAGTTATATTGTAGGACAGCAGCATTTTCCAATACCGTATGAGCTTAATAGACTGTTTGTTCTTTTTGCTTTCGCCATTTTATTTTATGTAATCAATGATAGGTTTCTTCAGACACCTTCATTTAGCAATTATTTTATCAAATTGACTTTAATAGCTAGCTTTGTATTTGTCGGCTTTTTTGTGATAAAACAAGGCAAAAACATAAATTTGCCGACCATAAATCGTAAATGATTGAGCTTTCTGTAATTAATACGAGTAATAATCCACTGCCAATGCATCAAACCGCTTTTTCTGCGGGGGTGGACTTGTCTGCTTTTTTAACAGAGAGTGTTACTATAAAGCCAATGGAGAGAAAGCTAATTGGCACAGGATTATTTTTGGCTATTCCAGAAAATTTTGAAGCACAAATAAGACCACGTAGTGGTTTAGCATTAAAAAATGGTATAACCGTTCTCAACACACCTGGCACTATAGATTCAGATTACAGAGGAGAAATTAAAGTGTTAT
>JBEAPG010000280.1:0-3614 GCA_041164545.1 Bacteroidota bacterium | reverse complement strand
CCACCAACTTGCTTAGCGAAGATGGCACTGACCTTACCAATGGTAAGTACACCATGAACGGCACAATCATTTTTTCAAACTGGTGAAATAAGCTGGCCGAAGCCAGCTTTATTCGCAGTCAATTTTTTCTATCTTACCGTTAGTATTATCGAGTTTAAGTTTCGTGTTATGCCATATTGAGAATCGCGTGCCATGGCTTGCTCAATAATGATTTTATCTCCGGCACTTGCGCTGCATAGTATGTTTTTTATTTGTGGTGTAAGGGCACTGCCAGTAACCGATAGAATAGTTGGATTTCCCTTTTTGGGGCTATGTATAAAAGTATAACCGGTGACTGTCCAATTCAGATCGTAAGCAAAATCACTTCCTAAGAAAGCCAGAATTCGACTTTGGGCACACAACTGACTTTTGAATACATAGGAGGATTGCGCAGGAATACCGCCAAGTTGCATAGCCGGCGCCGGTACGTTCCTTACCCTAAAACGGGTAGTTCCCATATTTTTACCAGCGGCCAATACCGTTACTTGTACTTCTTTTTGCGACCCATCCACTTTTATATTGTAACGGCCATTGTTTCCCGAAATACTCGCCCCGCTAGACGCAGAAACCCGAATATCTGCAGCACTAAAACCAGGAACTGAAATGGAAAGTGGGTTATCTAAATTCGTGTATAACAAGTTCATTTTGTCGGGAGAAACAGTGGCAACCGGCTTAAAAACTTGGTAGGTATGCTCATATGCATATCGCTTTGGTTCGTTGGTAATGGGGTCGTTTACAATTACCTCGCCGCTTACTTTTTTCTCTCCAACACCGCTTACTCGAAATTCCAGTTTTGCCTTTCCGTTTTGTACATCTTCCAGCATTTTTCCGTTGGCCATAATTTTGGGTTGAGATGTAGAATTACTAGCTACCAATAAAATTTCGGCTTCGTAGTTTTCGCCTTCCATTACGTAATTCGATTTGGGAATAATGGCAGCATTCATTTGGTCAATTTTAAAGTCTCCTTTGTTTACCCCTGTCATTAGTGCATTTATTACTTCGGCTTCTAGCGCTTTTGCATTATTTTGGTATTGTGTAAGCAAGGCCATTAGTGCTCCTGCAGGTTGATATTCGAGGTAGATGGAAGCCCAGGTTTGATTGGTTCCTTCAGGCTCATTGGCTTGTAGCAGATTTGCCGAACGTACCAATCGAAACTCTTGCTCGTCAGGAAAAAGCTTGTTATTTGGATGCACAAGTGCCAGCAACTTATCTCTAGTGTTGTTTATTTTTTCTTGCAATTCTTTTGCCCGCTTGCCCTTGTTTTCTACCATAAACAAGTTGGCGTGTTTTTCCATTCCCTCCGGATTTTTAAGTGAGGTTAATCCGTTTTCTCCTTCTTCTTTTAGCAATCTTCCACCATATAGGGATTCTATTTCTTGCTTTAGATTTGATATGTACAGGTCAAATTCTTTGGAGATCGTTTGCGCTTGTTTAGCGGCGGTATAATAAGGTTTTGCCTTTTTTTTATCCTTGGTCATCATACTGAAAAATCCGGCCATTTGTTGGTCGTTTTTTTGCTGATAACTATGGTTGGATGATAGAAATCCTTTTTCCATTATGTGAAAGGATTTAAGTACTTTTCGATCAATATTTAGAGCAACCAGTGCTAAAAGCACCAAATACATCATATTGATCATGCGTTGTCGTGAAGATAATTTTGCTTGAGCCATAATACGTTCTTTTTAGTTTTACAATGTGGGGAACATTTAATCCAATTTTTTGGAATTGTATGAGACGTAAAAGGTTAGGTATCAGAATTATCTATCCGCGGCGAGAGAAAACATAATACAATAGCATAACGCCTTTCAAAACTGATTATTGCATTAACATGACAATTATTTTTATGGTAAAGCGACCCGGAAGTACTGAGTAGCGAACTAATTGTATTGGTACTTAGTTGTTTAGCAATGCGAATGCATTAAGCGAAGTGGCAATACAAAGCCAGATGAAATAAGGAGCAATAAGCCAGGTTTTAGCTCCCAATGCTGTTTTGTAGGTAAATAGAAAATAACCCACCAAAATTGTGAGTGCTACAATTATGATTAAACCGAATAGCATTTGGTGAAAATCGAAAAAAACAGGATTCCATCCCACGTTCAGAATCCATTGTAGTGCAAAAAGTAAAATCACTTTTTGAGATAGGTCTACCTTTAACAAGTACGCCATATAAAAACTGAAGCACACCATAATGGTGGTCCAGGCTGCGCCAAATACCCATCCTGGGGGAGTCCAAGGTGCTTGGTTTAGGCTTTGATACCACTCGCCTCCAGGTCCTTCGCCCATCAGAAATCCGCCAATAGCCAAAGCTCCGAAATTAAGAATGAAAAATAGAATGAGGTGTTTTATAAATGGAGACATATTTGTTCAAAAATAACCCAAATAGATACTTTCGAATTAAAAATAAACCGAAAAACTAGTCTATACTACCCACCACACTTCGGATTGTTTCTTCTAGTTTTGATTTTTCAATGGTTTGAAAACGAAGTGACGGTTCTTTTCCTAATTGAAATTTTTCGGTAGCGAGTTGTATTTGACCTTTGAGGTATTTTATTACGATGATAGTAACTGTTTCACCTACCGGAATATTTTTAAACTTTACTCGTTTCCCTTCTTTTGTTCCGGGCAAAATGGAGTTTATATTGTTGAATACCAGTCTGCTACTTACTGTTCCTTCGCTTTCTCCTATTTGAAACGTAAAATCTTTTTTATTGTCATAAGATGTAAATCTATCGCAATTAATAGGTCCGAAGCTACTTACTTGTGTAATTAAGTAGTTGCTGGTTTGTTCCAGAAAATACGGATCGATTTCGCCACCATTCGAGAGAGAATCAAGGTTTTGTCTTATTCTTTGTGTATTCATCCGTGATATCCAAATGGGATAGTACAGGGATGCCGACATGGTATCTTTCATTTTGTCTTTTATGCCTTCGTAAGTCTCAGCATAAAGCGCTGTTGGAACACTGGTTTTAAACCAAAATCGCTTTCTAAGTCGCTGTTTTACTTCGTCTTTGCGCAGATTTTTTTTATAACTCCACGAGCCAGAATTGCCAAATACCCAATTGTCGCATCTCAATCCACACCGTATAGTAACATAATTAGGAAGGTCTCTTTCTCCACCCAGGTAATCTGCGCCACTAAAAGCGGAGAATGGCGGCGAACTCGCATCCCAGTCTATATTCCCATGCGGATTTTCCCAATTTCCTTCAAAGCCTTGGAATCCAATTGTGTCATTGGAATTTTGTTTTTTAGGAAATAGCACTGTAGCTTTTTTGCAGAGCGTAAGCGGTTCTCCCTTATGGGTAGCAGTAAGATTGACCATGCCAGCGGTTTCTAGCATTTGGTTATTGCTGCTTGTGGTCAGACGTGCCAAAAGCATATCTCCACGATTATAGTATTCTTCTAAATGGATTTGTACCGAAAAATAATCTTCCGCCCCACAAATGGCATTGGGTGGTAAAATAATGATTGTGCCTTCTTTGCCTTTGAGAATGTTAGACTGCGCAGGATTGATAGTGTAGGTTTGCTCCTCTTTTTTCCAGTTATCATAAAAGTAAGTTTCGTTGGTAGGATAGAAG
>JBEAPG010000279.1:0-3634 GCA_041164545.1 Bacteroidota bacterium | reverse complement strand
ATTAATGATTTAGATTTGAAACCTATAGATTTTGGAACAGCCCTCTACTATCACAAAATAAACAAGGTCACAATATTCCAAGTAGGAGTAAAAATTGGCTTATTGAATATAAACAATGGCCTCTACATAGAAAACATTACTCCACCTACTGGTAATAACGGTAGCATTAGAAACCTTAGTTTTGAAATCGGTTATCTTTTTTAAATGAAAAAAAAATTACTCCACTCTTCTTTACTAATTATCATTGGGATTTTACTCGTTTTACAATCTTCAAAAGATACCGAATACAGAGACCAACGTAATACATTTAATTTAAGTCAACATATCGTTTCTGTACCTATACCAGAAAAAGCAAATTTTGCTGGTGAACGTGTTCCACTAGACAAATATGAAGTAATAGAACGGTTAGACAGGGAACTGACCGTTAATACTTTCTGGCAAAGCAATACGCTGCTGATATTAAAAAGAAGCAAGTCCTATTTCAAAGTTATTGAACCTATTCTTAAACGGCTGGGAGTTCCTGACGACTTTAAGTACTTAGCTGTAGCTGAGAGTGGTTTACAAAACGCCACTTCACCGTCTGGAGCAAAAGGCGTATGGCAGTTTATGCCTAGTTCTGGTAGAGCTTATGGGTTAGAAGTAGATAATAATGTAGACGAAAGATATGACCTAGAGCGAAGCACAGAGGCGGCCTGTCTATACCTTAGAGATGCGTATGAAAAATTTGGCAGTTGGTCATTGGCAGCAGCATCTTATAATAGGGGAATGGTGGGTATTTCAAGCGATTTAAATAAACAATTGGTTGAGGACTATTATGACCTACACTTAAACTCGGAAACTTCAAGATACCTGCTTAGGATAATTGCATTCAAAGCAATTATCGAGAATCCCTGTGATTATGGATATCATATTGAAGACAGGGATTATTACGTACAACCAAAAACCATTTCTATTTCTGTAGATCAGAGCATATCTAATATCAGTGAGTATGCCCAAAGTATTGGAAGCAACTACCACGTTATTAAAAGTCTTAATCCGTGGATTCTAGGAAACGAATTGATCGTAAACCAAAAGACATATCAAATAAAAGCCCCACTAACTAAATAGCAGGGCTTTTACAAATCATATCAAAAAAATATTTTCTCTATAACTCGTCTTGGTTAAAGAAATAATCGTCGGTTGAGGGATACTCAGACCAAATTTCTTCAATGGTTTCAAATGGTTCTCCATCGTCTTCCAACTCTTGTAGGTTTTCTACTACCTCCAATGGAGCTCCTGTACGGATAGCAAAGTCAATAAGCTCGTCTTTGCTAGCAGGCCAAGGTGCGTCATCCAAATAAGATGCTAATTCTAATGTCCAATACATAGTGTTAATGTTAATTTAAATTGAGAATACTATTAAATCAAAGACCTAATCATCCGCTCAAAATTTGCCGCAAAAATAGTTTTTTATTAGAAATATCCTAACTAAAGTTAAATCAAGATCCTTACATATTGATTTACTGAGACTTAGATGTTAAAGCATACAATAAAATACCTGCCGCAACGGACACGTTCAGGGAATCAATTTGTCCGATCATATTAATTTTTAGCGTATTATCCATTTCCGATAAGCGCTCTCTCGATAGTCCATTATCTTCATTACCTAACCACAAACACCAAGACGAAGGAATATTTGATATCGCTTCTGATATCTCATTATCCGCTCTTTCAGAAGCTGCAATTTGCATTATACCCCAACTTTTTATATAAGTAAGCGTGTTAGACAGACTGCTAACCCTTGCCACTGGTAACTTTAATAAGGCTCCCGCAGAGGACTTCATTGCTCCTTCACCAATTTCAGCATTAGCTTTGGTACCTACAATAAGCAAATCAACACCAAACGCTAAACAAGAACGAGATATAGCACCAATATTACGTATGTCTTGTATACCATCTGCAACCACAATTTTGGGCGGCTTTCCAGATTCAAAAAAGCGTGTAATTGTTTCCTCAAGGGGTACAAAATCTATAGGGCTTTCAATAGCTATTACACCTTGGTGATTTGCACGTGTAATACGGTTCAGTTTCTCAACCGGAACCATCTGAAAAGGTATTTCTTTTTGTTTACACAACTGCCTTAAAACACCAATTTTGTGTTTGTCAGAAGCTGTATTTACATATACTTTTCCTACGGTTTTATCAGAGTTAAGCAGATCTTCGACTGCATGGAACCCAATTACTAGTCCAGATCTGCTCACTCTTATCTAATATTAATACGCTGTATTGAGTTGATTGTACAATGCCTCAAACTTCTTGGCCAAATCATCACGTTGATAACGTGCTGCAGTTGGACCCACATTTTTTAAGACGTCTAAGTTCTCACGCTTCTCACTGTCCACGCTTTGCAATCCGCGTGTTTTAAACTTACGGTAATATCTGACCAATTCTGCCGCGTCCTCGCCTACTTCGTTTAGCATTTTATCTCCTTCTTCCATCTTACCCGCTTTATAATATACTTCAGCACTTGCAGCTTTCAGTCTAAGATTCATTGGCAAAATAGATTCTGGCATCGCGCTAAAGCATTTGTTAACAAGATTAACCGCCGAATCATTTTTTCCGGTATTGCTATAGTAATCTGCAATCTGCACAAACATAGATCTTAAATTTTGAGGAACCAATTGGGCTTTATCATCCAAGTTCAAGGTGCCTTTGTCCATATTTCCCCACTCATATACATTCATTAATCTATCATATAGCAAGTCCATATCATCCATTCCTCGCATTCGCTGATTAGCTTCTACAGGAAGCAACTGATAGGTCAATCCGTTGTTTCTTAAATATTTATCTAGGTTTAGATATACAGATGAACCTGTAGTAGTTGTCCAATATATTGGTCTTTTCCAACCCGTTTTTGCATTTGTAGCAATAATATCTAAAACTACAATGTCGCCTTTGCTTAACCCTGAACGACCGATGTTCCAAAACATTTTATCTATAATGTTTGCCGTGTCTTTTGCAGGCACAATTCCAGATGCCTTTACTGCTTCTCTGTCCACATCTACACTAAAGTTTTGTACTGGGAAAACATTAATTAAATCACCACCTTGTGTACGTTGCATTTTAGACTGATCATCATCGGTCATATAATCTAAAACTTGATCTAATGGATAGAATTTATTTTGGTCAAATCCATTATCAAAATAACGTACATAATCTCTCTTACCCGAAACAATTTTTTCAGCTGGAATAGAAAGAGGTAACGGTTCGCTATCAAACACCTTTCTGCGCAATGCACTTGAATACCATTCTGTAGGTAATAAACTAAGGTTTATTACACGAACATCTGTTCTTACACCTTCTACGTTTTGCGCATACCACAGCGGATATGTGTCATTATCACCATTGGTGAAAAGGATAGCATTCTTTTCGCAACTGTTCAAATAATTTTTCGCGAATGACATTCCTAGTTCGCGGCCACTTCTATCGTGGTCATCCCAATTTTGAGAACCCATTAAAACTGGAGCTGCTAAAAGTGCAATAACTGTCGCACCCACTGCTGCAGTACTTTTATTAATATACTTTTTAAGCAGGTCTACCAAAAAGAGAACACTTAAGCCTATCCAAATACAGAAAGTTTGATAAGAACCAACGT
>JBEAPG010000278.1:0-3641 GCA_041164545.1 Bacteroidota bacterium | reverse complement strand
AAAAAAATTGTATGAAAAACCAATAGATGGATAACCTCTTGAAGATGTTTTAAATAAGTTAGTGGTATCCACTAATTCACCATTATTAATCGTAAAATTCTCAATAGTCTGGTTCATTTGACTAGTACTAAATACGCCATTGCTCAAAGAAAGATAGAATGTAGTATCTCCTTTTACCACATAATAAATGTGTGAATAATAACTATTTGGATCACCTTCTTTGCCCTCATTATACCTTACTTTAACACCATCAATGGTATTATATTGATAGATATTCTCATAAAAATGCATAGTTCCTCCCAGCCAAGTATCCCAACTGTATATACGGAACTTTCCATCAGCAGCAGTAACTATATTACAAGAATGATTCGATTTCAAACTATCAAATGGATACGCTATTGTACTTGGATTTTCTGCGATAAACTGTTTGAACTCCTTTGAAAAAAGGTTGGAATAATAGCTTAAGCTATCGTAGTTCCCTCTAAAATAGGTATTTAATTGACTATATATGGACGTAAGTTGCTTCTCTTTTTCTTTGAAATCATTCCCAATTTTAGGAGAATTTACACGCTGACTGGTACATGAAAACAATGTAAGCACAAGACTAATGATAGCTATTTTAATGGCGTTTAACACTGCTCAAATCTAACGTTTTGATTTAGAAATAAGTTCACCCGATATTTTGGTGGGATTATTTGGTTCTCCTTTGAGATAACTAGAATCAGCAGTAAAATAGTAATCCGTGTCTTTGAAATAATCCAAATAGCGTAATTCTACGCTCTTTCTTGAATTGAAATACACTTCATATTCAATTGTTCTTTTAAAAAGTATTTCCCAATATATACTCAAAATTCCATTCTGACATTCGCATCTCCCTTGGTCCTTTATGTTTCCATATATATCTCGATAATACGCTGAATCTTCGGTTATTTCCAACGTGTTCATTACAATCATTCCGTTGAAAACGTTTGGTTCTAAAAATCCTTTATGTAAGATACTTTTATATTCAATCGTACCCCGAATTTTTTCACATCGCTGCGCGACATTATACTTGGAGTCTTTATCACGTATTCCTTCATCTCGCCAGATGGAATCTTCGTTTTGTGCATTTCTATTTATCCCGCACGAAACAAGTAACACACCTAATATAACATATAATCGATTTATTTTCAATTTATTAGCACTTCCCCGTCCATTTCACTAGGAGCTGCAAGATTTAACATTTGCAAGACAGTCGGTGCAATATCTGCTAACTTTCCGTCTTTCACCGAATGTACGTCTTTATCCAAAATGTATATCGGAACTAAATTAGTAGTGTGCGCTGTATTCGGACTTCCATCTTCATTAATCACCTTATCTGCATTGCCATGGTCGGCTATTATAATAAAACTATATCCGTGTTTTTGACCCGCTTCGACCAACTCCTTTGTACAAGCATCTACTGTTTCGCACGCTTTGACAATGGCACTATATACGCCTGTATGTCCTACCATATCAGGATTTGCAAAATTCACACACATAAAGTCGATATTACCTTCCTCAATCTTCGATTTTACCTTAGCAGTAAGCTCCAAAGCGCTCATTTCAGGTTGGAGGTCGTATGTTGCCACCTTAGGTGAATTAGCCATTACGCGCTGTTCACCTTCAAATGGCTCTTCTCTTCCACCGTTAAAAAAGAAGGTTACATGAGGATACTTTTCCGTTTCTGCTGCTCTTAGCTGTGTCTTATGATTTGCAGCTAAAATTTCACCTAATGTATTTACCAAATCCTGATTATCGAATAACACACCTACTTTTTCAAATGTCTTATCATATTCCGTCATTGTGAAATAGTGAATCGGTAAGATATGCATATTGAATTCGTGCATGGTTTCTTGAGTAAGCACAGTAGTAATTTGGCGTGCACGGTCCGTTCTAAAATTAAAACAAATAACGATATCATCTTCTTTGATTGTGCCGTCTTTATCTAAAACAATAGGTTTTATAAATTCATCGGTAATTCCAGCACCATAGCTATGATTTATTGCCTGCTTATAATCATCGAAATTTTCTCCTTCCCCATTTACCAATAAATTGTAGGCTAATTTAGTTCTTTCCCACCTTTTGTCTCTGTCCATAGCATAGTATCTACCGCAAATACTGGCAAGTTTTGCTTTCCCAAATTTAGGCGATTCTACCACTTCTTGAATGTATTCTCTTCCACTATGCGGATCGGTGTCTCGACCATCGGTTATGGCGTGAACATACACTCTATCATCAAGTTGTAAACTCGCAAACAAATCAGTTAATTCTAATAAATGGGCTTGGCTACTATGCACCCCGCCATCAGATACTAATCCAATTAAATGTATTTTTCGCGATGATTTTTCACTGGCTAAACTTAAAATATTCTTAAAAACGGGTAGATTGACAACCGTTTTATCACGAAATGCCTTGTTTATCCGAACAAGCATTTGCCACACAATTCTACCTGCGCCGATATTCATGTGACCCACTTCGGAATTACCCATTTGTCCGTCTGGCAAGCCTACATTTTCTCCAAAAGTTTTTAATGTGCCGTGAGGTTGCTCATTTAGGCTGTCTACAAATGGGGTGTTCGCATTAAAAATAGCGTCAGACTTGTCGTGTTTACCTATTCCCCAACCGTCTAAAATGAGTAAAATTACTTTTTTCATTTCTAATTATTGTATGGCGCAAATTTAGCTTTTGATTCCCCCTTTGCCTCAATATAAGAAGAAGAATATTTACAATCTTGCCTTGGCTAAATTGGAGTATCTTTCATCGAATGGATAACGATGCTCAATAAATTGTTATCTTATTTGTAACATAATTCAGCAGGTTCCCGTTTAAAGTAACAGACCAAGTGCATAAGCTATTTCTTTCCATATTTCTGATGCTTTCTTTGGCTTCTACCGCCCAAAATTATCATCTCCTAAGAGGATATGTGGTAGATGAAAATGCAGAACCCTTGGTAGGGGTTGTAATTCGAGTGCAAAACACAAATGAAGGAACAGTAACTAACGAAAAAGGACAGTACGAATTGCGCCTGCAGGAAGGATTTCAACGGCTTTATTTCAGTTTTATTGGGTATGAAACTAAAATAGTAGAATTAGCTATTCAGCAAAACGAAGTAATAAATGTTACACTGCTAAGTAGCGATGAACAGCTAAATGCAGTGGAGGTTAGCAATAAGAAGAGAGATCTATCTTATGAGATTATGCAACGCGTAAGCGAAAACAGAGTGCTATACCAAAACCAGTTTCAAACCCAAAAGAGAAAGATATACGTAAAAAGCGTTGAAGAAAATCAAACTACTAAACTAGAAAAAAATACCAAGAAAGAAGAAACTGACCCTTTTGCTACTGAAAAAGAAGACAGCATTCCCGATTTAAATCTGTTTGAAGCTGATTTTATCCAGCATTTACAATTACCCAATGGTTTTAAAGAAGAAAAGTTGGCAGCTAAAAAGCTGGGAAACCAGCGTACCTTATTTTTTACAAGTACTACAGATGCTAATTTTGATTTTACCCAAAACCTAATTCAAGTACCAAAACTAGGCGACAACTCATACATTTCGCCCATAAGCTCCACAGCTATTCTAGCTTATAAATACAAGTTGCTTGGTTCCTATTTTCAAGACG
>JBEAPG010000277.1:0-3642 GCA_041164545.1 Bacteroidota bacterium | reverse complement strand
CTTGACCAACAGAATGATAGCGGTACTGGCAAATGATTTTTCTGAGCTTGAAAAACAACTCGCAGCTCACTACTTACATCGGTATTATAGAAAAAATAAGGATGTATCTACGGATAAAATAAAGGCATTGTATAGCAAGCAAAGTCCAGAAATTCAAGCGCGACTCGACCAGTTCTTGGAACAAACAGAAAGCGAAAGAGAGCAAATTGGCTGGGACTGGACTGTTGAATACAACGCGCTAAATCCCTATAAAAAAGCAGCAAAAATTGCCAAATTGGATGTGGCAAATCCAAAAGTAGTTGAATGGTGTGTTTATGAATTAATGCAAGAAGACAGCAACCCAAAAGTGGTAAAAAATGCAGCTTTAGAAAAATTTATTGAAGCTAGAAACGCTACACCGTCAAGCAATTGGCCACATACTATGCGCGAGGTATTGACCTTTGCACTTAACTCAGGCGATATGGCTATGCAAAGTATCGCTGTCCTAGAATTACAAAATCCACAATATAAAAACGAAGCTTCTTATTGGCTTCCACTACTTTCAAAAATACAAAGTGAATTGGTACTTCCTGAAAAAGCAGAAACATACATTGACGTGTCAAAAGCCATAGAATCCTTGGGCGGTGCAGCATTCAAAGGATACAAACCCGCTTATAATCACCCCATAGACTGGGTATTTGTAAAATCCATTCCTGCATACCAACAAGTAAAAATTGCGACCAACAAGGGAGATATTATTATCCAACTATTTGTAAATGAAGCACCTGGCACTGTTGCTAACTTTTTAAAACTAACGGATAGTGGTTTTTATAATGGCAAATATTTTCACCGAGTTGTTCCTCAATTTGTGATACAAGGTGGCTGTCCGAGAGGTGACGGCTGGGGCGGCAAAAATTGGACACAACGCAGTGAATTTAGCAATTACCAAACCTACGAAACAGGCACTGTGGGTTTAGCCTCCGCTGGAAATGACACAGAAGGTGTACAATTTTTTATAACCCACTGCCCTACTCCTCATTTAGACGGCAGATATACCATTTTTGCGCGTGTAATTAGTGGAATGGAAGTCGTACACAAAATAGAAGTGGGCGATAAAATAGTGGAGGTAAAACGAGTTGTAACCAACTAAATCGCTTCCATTTCTGTAAACTTTCACAAACTTGCTTTGTTCTACTCTTAATGCTGCTAAAGCTCGCTTGGCGAAATATTTTTAGAAACAAGAAAAGAAGCCTAATTACAATTTCATCGGTTGTTTTTGCTGTGCTTTTTGCTGTTTTCATGCGGTCGCTCCAATTTGGTGCTTATGGCCATATGCTACACAACATCGTTGCCAGCTACTTGGGTTATATACAAATACACCAAAATGGATTTTGGGATGAAAAAACATTGGACAATAGTTTCAATTACGACGAAATAGATACTTTATCCAAGCTTAGTAATGTGGCATTTATTGGGCAACGAATAGAAGGCTTTGCTCTAGCGTCGTACAAAGACATATCTAAACCTGTTGCACTGCTTGGTGTGCAGCCGAAAGAAGAGCAAGAGCATATAAAACTGGGTGACAAAGTGATAGAAGGCAACTACCTCACCCAATACGAAAAAGGGCTGCTTATTGCCAAAGGATTAAAGGAGATAATGGGTGTAACTGTTGGAGACACATTGGTATTTTTAGGGCAAGGATTTCAGGGGAGTATCGCATCCGGAAAGTTTCCTATAGTAGGTATTGTAGACCTCAAGACCCCCGAACTGAACAAGCGAACAGTTATCTTAAACCTAAGTTTGGCACAAGAATTATTTGGTATGCCGGGCCGAATTACTACTGCTACCATTGGTTTAGAAGATGACAACTGGCAAAAAACCGAAAGACAACTGATTCAGGTGCTAGATACCAATGCCTTAGAGGTAATGAACTGGCAGCAAATGATTCCGGAGTTGCATCAGTTAATTACCGTGGATCGCGCTGGAGGCACATTTGTACTGGTTATCCTATATCTAATTATCACATTTGGATTGTTCGGCACTGTGCTTATGCTTACCGAAGAGCGAAGCTTCGAGTTTGGCGTTCTTCTTTCGCTGGGAATGGCAAGAAAAACGTTGATAAAAGTTACGATACTTGAAACGCTTTTTATGGGAATAATTGGAATAATTTTAGGGCTTGTAGTAGCTACACCGGTAGTAGTCTATTTTCATTATTTCCCAATTAATCTAAGTGGCCAAATACAAGAAGTAGTGGAGCAGTTTGGTTTTGAAGCCCTATTGCCTACCTCTCTGGATATAACCATAGGTCTTACTCACGCAAGTATCTTATTTGGAATAGTATTTTTGGTGAATACCTATACCATTTGGAAAATAAAAAACACGAACCCCATTAAAGCAATGAAACGATGATACTGAAAATTGCTTTTAGAAACATATGGAGAAATCAATTGAGAAGTTGGGTTGTAATTGGTTCCATTGCATTAGGCATTTTTGGAGGTTTAGCCGTAATTAGTACCGCAAAAGGATTAGCCAAAATGCGTCAAGACAAGGCCATTAAGACCTATGTAAGTCATATCCAAATACACGACAGCAGTTATTTAGCCTATGGCAGGTTTGAAGATGTCATACCGAACGAAGATGCCGTTTTATCTTATTTAGATAAAAAAAGTGAATTGAACTATGCCAAGCGATTGAAAATTGAAAGCTTTGTGCAAAGTGCAGGTGGAACAAGCGGAGTACTATTAAACGGAATAGAGCCAGAAAAAGAAAAAGAAGTAACCAATCTGGCAGAGCTTGGTCAGACAGGAAATTACTTGGCGGATTTTAAACGTAAACCTCCTATTATCATAAGCGAAAAATTGGCAGAAAAGCTGAATGCGGGCATAAAAACGACAATACAATGTACGTTTTCGGATGCCAATGGTTTTCCCATAGTTGGCGGCTTCAAAGTGGTAGACATTTATCACAGTTCCAATGCAAGGTATGATGAGGTTAATGCTTTTGTTAGGTTAGAAGATCTTCAAGCATTGAGTGCTAACTATGGAGTGCACGAAATAGCCCTGCTACTTGAAAACGAAAAACAGGTAGAAAACGTAAAAACAGAAATTGAAAAACGATTTTCAAGCCTAGAAACCAAAAGTTGGATGGGAATTGCTCCCGAACTTGGTTATGCCGATAAAATGATGGATTTGGTGATGACTATTTTTTTGATTGTCATAATGTTAGCTTTAGCTTTTGGCATAATTAACACTATGCTTATGGCCGTTCTGGAACGTAAAAAAGAACTAGGAATGCTTTTATCCGTAGGAATGAACAAACGAAAAGTATTTTGGATGATAGTTTGGGAATCTATATTTCTTGCACTGATTGCAGGCCCCATTGGAATTATTGTTGCCTATTTGGCTATTCATTTTTTTCAACAAGTAGGTATAGATTTATCCTTTGCGGCAGCCGGATTGCGAAGTGTTGGCTTGGAAAGTACCATTTACCCTTACATCGACTCCATTTATTATTTGGTGATTAGTGTTTTGGTAATACTAACTTCCATTTTATCGTGCATTTATCCAGCACAAAGAGCATTAAAACTAAATCCAGCAGAAATAGTGAGAGGAGCGTAGATGAATGATGTAAGATGTATGATATATGATCTAAGACTTCTTTTTA
>JBEAPG010000276.1:0-3646 GCA_041164545.1 Bacteroidota bacterium | reverse complement strand
TTTGTTTAAGATAGTCGCCAGTTTATCGCTTATGGGATTAAAATTACAAGCATCGAAGAACGAAGGTCGAATGCTCGTATCATCAATGATGTATTCTTCTGAAAACCAAAGCTCTCCATCGCTATTAAACGACCGCCATTCCAAAATAGGTTTTTCCGAAGCAGGACTCGTTTTCACTTCCAGGCTTTGCCCTAATTTAGTAGGGACTGCCAATGACAATGCCCCATCTAAAACCACGTATTCGCCTGTAAGCAACAATTTGCCATGTGAAAAGAAATTTTGCATGGTGCGAAGGTAGTTATTGGTTGATTAGTTAATGGTTGATTAGGTTATTTGATGATATGAAATTAGCTAAGGTGTAATTATGATTGGATCTGTTGTAGTTTCGAAGACATTTCCTTCGGTATCAAAGAATTGAAAAGTAAATTGGAAGGTGTCTAATTCGATTGGTGCTTTGTTTAAATACAGCCATCCTCCATTGTGAAATTTGGATAAATCAATTGGAAGAAGGGTCTGATATGCATTCTTTTGATTAAAAAGGTTTGTAACAATCAAAGAACCATTGTAAGGAATACTGGAAATTGCAGAAAACGAGTCTAGACGAGTTATAATATCGGGATAATCCTCATCTACATCGCATCCAAACGGACCAACTGTAGCATAAAGCATAGTACTAGGAGTGAAGGATTGAACCATTTCGGACAAACTACGAAACCAAAAGTGCGTATTATTAAAAGAACTGTCTATGTATTGTTGTACGTCTGCTTTGTAACCTACCAATCGGCTAGGAATAGCTTGAGCATCAGGACAATCTTTACACCCCCATTCCACCACTACCAATCCAACTAGTAAAAATGCTAAAAGTATGTTTCGTTTCATTTTGAAACCAAATATCGTTAAAACGAATCCATTTACTTCACTCAATCAAGATTTGACACGAAACGAACTATAAAAATCAAAGCACATAGGCATCTAAATATCTATAAAACTCAGGATAGCACTTCTCCGCCCCTAACGCGTTTAAATGCTTCTACCACTTCAGCATGGTGCGGCGTGTTTTTTATGAAATACTTCACTATCATCGCTTTTTCTTCTTCCGTGGCTTCGAGTTGGTTTAAGATATTGAGCAAATGCATTTTCATATGCCCTTGCTGTATGCCGGTAGTAGTAAGGCTTCGCAATGCTGAAAAGTTCTGTGCTAATCCTACCGCTGCGGTTATCATCATCAGCTCCTCCGCACTTGGGTTGCCCATCATTTGGTGGGCAAATTTTACCATAGGATGTAATCCGGTTATTCCACCCACTGTACCCAAAGCCAAGGGAACTTCTATCCAAAACTTGAACATTCCGTCTCGCATATCGGCGTGTGTAAGACTACTATAATGTCCCTTTCTCGCAGCATACGCATGAGCACTGGCTTCTATAGCTCTAAAATCGTTGCCTGTTGCCAGAATTACCGAGTCAATACCGTTCATAATTCCTTTGTTATGCGTTACTGCTCTGTAAGTTTGTGTTTCTGCTATTCGTACAGCAGTGGTAAACCGTTCCGCAAATTCATGTGGCTCTATGTCAGTGCCTTCTACCATTTTTTCAATGGGGCAACTTACTTCTACCCGCACCAAACACTTGGGTGTATAGTTGCTTAAAATACACATAATCACCTCAACTTCATTTGGATTTAGATTTGAGTTACCAACTTCAGCTTTCAGTACATCTGCAAACTTCTCTAGACATGTATTGATGAAATTGGCTCCCATACTATCACATGTTTCAAACTCTGCTTCCAGCTGGTAGTAATGAGGAATATCGTAGGTTTTGTCTACCAATCTTACTTCTAAAATCCCTCCGCCTCGTGCACGCATGTTTTTGGTAATCAGGCACGTTTCTTCGTAAAACTTATGATTTATCCGGTTTATAAAGGCTGCAAGATTAGGCGTTTCACTTCCTTTCCATAAAAAATGCACGTGACCAATTTTAGTAGTGCTTTTTACCGTTGCTTTAAAACCGCCTTTGTCGTACCAAAAATTCGCTGATTTAGCTGCTGCGGCAACTACCGAACTTTCTTCTATAGCCATTGGCACACAATATTCCTTGCCATTTATCAGAAAATTTGGCGCTAGACCAAAGGGCAGATAGAAATTAGTGAGGGTGTTTTCTATAAACTCATCGTGCAATTTCTGACGCTTTTCGTCGGGGTGTAAGTATGTTTCTAAGACTTCACGAGCACTTTCGTCGCCTCCTAGAAAATTTTCAATAAGCCATTCAACTTTAGCTTGTTTGGTTAGTTTGGAGAATCCTTTTATCACTTGCTTTAGATGTTAGATGTTAGACTTTAGACCTTAGACTCTATTCGAGGCTATCCATCAATCCGTTTAACATTTTTTGTATTTCGTGTAAATATGTTTCTTATTCTTTAAAATCTTCTGGAGTTATATAGCCTAAATCCATACTTGCTATTAACAGATTTTCGACTTCGGTAGACGAGCCATGAGCAAAACCCAAGAAATTGACAAAGTCTTTATCAGACCTTCTACCTGCTCCTTCTGAGATATTGGTCATAATAGAAACTGAAGCCCGTTTCATTTGACTAATCATACCAAATTTTTCGTCATCTGGAAGTTTCTGTGAAAGTTTATAAACTCTTGGATTGTTTTCTCGTGCCTTCTTCCAAACATTCAATTCCCTGAAATTATGTCTTTTTCTCTTACTCATCTCAAGTCTAACCTCTAAAATCTAGCTTCTAACACGAAGGTACGTCCTGGCCAATTTCAATCCTGCTATTTGCAAATCTACATATTCCGCTAATTCTTCGTAACTGCCCCGAGCGTGTTTTAGAAAGGCAGAAGCCTGACCGTAAATGGCGTTGGCTTTTATTTTTTCGGTTAAATAATAGCCATCCATAAAATCGCGGACACCACCGCTTATTATAATATCTGCGTGTCTATTCAGGCCTGTCAACTCGTTTTCTAATTCATTGTAAAACCCAACCATTTCTTCGGCAGAATGTCCCCAAGATGCCACTTTATCATACGCTTCGTGTCGCATTTCGTTGCTGCGGTGCATTTCCAGTTTGCTGAAATTGGTACCCCCGTGTGCTCCGAAATCGATAGCTATAATGGGCAACATCATCAATGCTTTCATACTTTCAGGACCAAAACCTTGGCCCACTTCTTTCACAATTACTTTTATATCTAAATCAGCTGCTTTCCGAATGGTATCCACCGGCGGACGCATAAATCGATCTCCTTCTGGTTGCAACCACTCTTGCAATGGATTTACGTGTATGATTAAACCATCCGTTTCAGTACGTTTGATTAATTCTGTAATTAAATGTGCTTCGCCTGATTGGAACAATTCTTCCAACTGGGCCACTCCAAGGTTTGCATACAAAGGGAAATCTCCTATTAACTTACGCAACTGAAAATCAGGCAAATACTCGTCGTCTCGCAAAATAATTCTGCAGCTGCCTAGCCCCATTCCCATACCGAATTCGCCGCAGGCTTTTGCTAAATTTCTGTTGATGGTTCCCGCTTCTTTAGTGCCGCCTGTCATACTGCTTACCCAAATAGGAGCTTTCATTTCCTTGCCCGCAAATTTGGTTATTGGTAAATCACCGCTTGGGTGGCCTGTAAACATAGGCTCATAG
>JBEAPG010000275.1:0-3648 GCA_041164545.1 Bacteroidota bacterium | reverse complement strand
GCACATTTTTACACAATTCAGTGCTCTCAACCTCCCGTTTTTTTAAAAAGCAATATATTTGAAATTGAATTAGAACTACTTGGCAGAAAGTACCCAATTCCGGTGCTTATAGCTGAGTTTTTAAAGTATTATAAATCAGATGATTAACAAAGTTATATTGGTAGGACACTTGGGAAAAGATCCTGAAGTTAAGTACTTGGACCAAAACCGCGTGGTAGCCAATGTTACCCTAGCCACAAACGAAAGATATATGGACAGGAATGGCAATCGAGTAGAGACTACAGAATGGCATAACTTAGAAATGTGGGACGGTTTGGCTAAAATAGCAGAACAATACCTAAAAAAAGGTTCTTTGGTCTATATAGAAGGTAAGCTAAAAACGGAAGAATGGGAAAAAGATGGCATTAAAAGATATACAACGCGTATACGTGTCACTAATATGAATATGCTGGATAGAGCATCTGGTGGCTCAAGTACTCAGCCAAATACCAATGTTGAGAGTAACGCTGCCAAAGTTGTTGAACACAATGAAAGTGTTGTAGATAATTTAATGGATAGTGATTCTGATGACGACGGATTGCCATTTTAACTAATAGTAAAAACCATTGAACCCAGACTCTGAACCCTTTCAACAAGGCATCCATTTAATAGCTTCTATCTTACTCCAAGACGTTGGATCTAACATCGTATTTGGCTTAATTAGTCTTTTAATTATTTGCGTTTGCCTTATACTTTCTGCTCTATTCTCTAGTTCAGAAAATGCGTTTTTTAGCCTTAGTCCTAACGACCTTGTTATACTGAACGAAGAAAATTCAAAAGCAAGCAGAAATGCTCTTGACTTAATAAACGAACCAAGTCGTAAAATCGCAACGAGGCGATTGCTCGCTACCATCTTATTAATGAATAATCTTGTCAATATTTTCATGGTTATTTATTCTTCATTTGTTTTTGCAAAGTTGTTTGCAATGCAGCCATTTGTAATTGAAGCCATTAACCTAACCATAGATCCCAACTTTTTGATTCAGGTTGTTTTAATTACGTTCTTGCTTGTGCTTATCGGTGAAATCATTCCAAAGATATATGCAACACAGAATAATCTAAAAATTGTGAGGCTTATGGCTAAGCCATTACAGATTTGTTATACTGTATTTAAGCCTTTCGTACTGCTGCTTGCAGCTAGCTCTTCAATTTTCGATAAGTACTTAAAAAACAGAATGCATAATGTTTCCATGGAAGAAATAAGTCAAGCTATTGACATTGCGGATGAGGACAAGGAAATAGAAGAAAAACACATTTTAAAAGGAATAATAAATTTTGGTAACACTAGTGTTAAGCAAATTATGAAACCTCGAACAGAGGTGTATTGCATTGATATAAAAACCGATGCTCAACAATTGCTAAAGACTATAATGGGATGGAGCTATAGCAGAATTCCGGTGTACGAAGATGGATTTGACCAAGTCAGAGGTATTTTATATATAAAAGACTTGATTCCACACATTCACAAAAAAACCAATTTTAATTGGCAAGATTTGATAAAGCCTCCGTTTTACGTCCCTGAACACAAGAAAATTGATGATCTGCTTGAAGAATTTCAAGAAAAACGTGTTCATATGGCTATAGTAGTAGATGAATATGGAGGCACAAGTGGCATTGTTACTATGGAAGACATCTTAGAAGAGGTGTTTGGTGAAATAAAAGACGAGTTTGATGAAGAGGAGCTTACCTACTCTCAATTGGACGAAAGCACATATGTTTTTGAAGGAAAAACAGCGCTAAATGATATAACCAAAATATTGGAATTGAATTTAGATCATTTTGACAAAGTAAGAGGCGATTCTGATACCTTAGGTGGACTACTTATGGAGATAGAAGGAGGAATTCCGGTAAAAGGGGAAACAATAGTTTTTGAAAATATTACGTTTACCATAGAGTCAGCAGATAACCGAAGATTGAAAAGAATTAAAATACACGTAGAACAAGGAGAAAATGTATCCGACGAAGATGAATAAAATTCTTGCGCTCACTATTCCATTATTGTTTCTTTTTGCCTGCAAAAATTACACGCCAAAACCCAATGCATACCCGCGTGTAATATATCCTGAAAAAGCATATGTAGCCAGTGAAACCAACTGCCCGTTTAGCTTCGAAATACCGGTTTATAGTAAATTAGTACCATACAGCTACGAACCTCGTCCTTGTTGGTATAACTTGGAATACACTCCTTTTAATGCCACTTTGCACCTAAGTTATGTTACTTTTAAAGGTATTAACGAATTAGACAGTTTGACTGAAGATGCATATAAGCTTGCCTTCAAACATATATCTAAAGCTGAAGAAATAATTGAGCGTGAAGTGAGCGATAGTACAAAAGGTTTGTATGGAATGATATATGACCTAGAAGGTAAGACTGCCACACCACTCAATTTTTACTTAACCGACCGAAAAAGTAATTTCTTTAGAGGCTCATTTTATTTTAACACCAAGACTGAGCGCGATAGTGTATTGCCTATTTATCAGTTTTTAAACGAAGACATTCTTAGGACAATACAATCATTCCAGTTTAAATAAGCACGTTATTTTACGCGGAGAGTTCTTCCAATTTTTAGGGTAGTGCTCCTTGAAATTTTATTTAATCTGCAAATTTCATTGATACTAACTCCATACTTTTTGGAAATTCCATATAACGTGTCGCCGCTTCTGACTTTATGATACACTTTTTTTGGTGTAGGTGGTTTTGGTTTAGCTGGCAAATCATCATCACCAGATTCAAGTGTGGCTGTGACACTTGGCGAAAACCAAGTGTGATTGATATACACCTGATCAGCGAGCAACTTAAACTCTTGAAAATCAATAAATTTAGCTGGATCAATGGCTTGACCTAGAAAGCGCGTTTCGAAGTGTAAATGTGGCCCCGTACTACGCCCCGTGCTGCCACCAAAACCGATAATTTGACCTGCTCTTACGGTTTGATTTCTTTCTACTATAGATTCTGACAAGTGAGCGTAAATGGTTTCCAATCCGTTATAATGCCGAATGAGTACATAGTTTCCAAAGCCTCCATAATTATATTTAGCTATTCTGACCACACCATCAAATGCGGCAAAAACGGGGTCACCAATATCTAAATCTATGTCAATGCCTTTGTGCATCCTACCCCATCGCCATCCATACCCTGAAGTTACAGGACCTTGAAAAGGGTGTATATAATCGCAATCCTCTTCTACCAAATTAAGTAAGAATCCGAAACTAACCCGTTCTACATCAAATTTGGGGCTATCAACATTAGCAGAGTCCCAAGACAAGCCATAAATTGCTTTTGCAGGTATCAAACTTCTATCAAAATCCCAAAATTTTATAGGTTTAGTTTCAGTTGTAGTCTGAGCAAACGAATTAATTGCCCCAAAAGTCAGCAACAAAACCACGCAGTTATATTTCCAGAATCGCTCTAATCTCCTTCTCATCTTTATCCAATTGTGTTCTCAATTCAGAAGAATTAACAAACCTAATTTCATTTCTTGTTTTAGTAACAAACTCAATATGTAAAATATCCCCATAAATCTCATTTGAAAAATCAAATATATGTACTTCGACACTCCAATCTTTATGGTCAAACGTAGGATTTTCTCCAATATTGAGCATACCGCC
>JBEAPG010000274.1:0-3654 GCA_041164545.1 Bacteroidota bacterium | reverse complement strand
ATGCCAGGTAGCTTACTTTGTGAGGCGGAAAACAATGCCTTCGAACGTGGATTTTGGAAAAAGACGGTACAGAGTTATAGCAGCCAACTAGGGTATTATATGGTGCTTAATCGCGGTTATTCTAATCTTCAATTCATTGAAGAAGACAGCTTTGAGCTAAGTCAGTTGAGCAGAAATTTTGCCAATCAGTTTGATTATACCATAAGTACTTGGGATACAGATAGCATTTTGGGTTATCCAGGTTTTTCGGCAATAGCGCAAAAAGAGGGGATGCCAGATTTGTTTTTGCAATCCTTAATTGCTGGCGATCAATATTACCTTCTTGCTGCTCAAAGTGATGATAAAGATGCAGTAAATCAATTTCAAAAGTCGTTTAGAATTAATAGCTTCACATACTCACGGCCTTTTGTAGAAAAAGAAGACAGTTCATTGTTTTTTACCGTAAAAACAAATGTGGAGGCTTCTCCAGCAAATGAATATCTAGATTTTTATTATTACAGTGATGATGAAGACGCAGATAATACCCACGAAGAAGAGCAAAAGCGAACTTCGTACTATAACAAAAGTAGCGATGAGGAAATGATAGTAAAATACAAACGTTTTCATAAGTATTTCTCTCAGCCTAATATAGATTCAGTTTGGGCAGACGCGAGTAAAGAATGGCTTGAGGAAACCTCATTTTACATTAAATCCGAAAAAAAATGGAAGGATGAAAATCTCTATTTGCAGGAGTTGGAAGTGGGAGACACAAATAGTCAGAGAACATTACTAATACGCAACATATTGAACACAGGGGTGCTTTATTCATTGATAACAGAGGTGGACAATTTCAAGCCACGATCTGCATTTGTCGATACTTTTTTTTCTACTTTTTCACCTTGGGATACTGTCCTGGGCACTCCTATTTTACAAAACAAAGCTTCCTTGTTTTTAACAGATTTGCGCTCGGAGGATAGTTTAACCCGAGAAGCGGCATATCAGTCTTTTGGTGTACTTGAATTTGCAGACGAAGATGTGCCCAAAATTATAAGATCGTATAATGAAAGTTACGATGAAAAGCATAGCTTACAGATAAGAGCTGAATTGCTATCATCGCTATCTGGCCTCAATCATTCACAAATAATACCGTTTTTAGAAAAAACCTATCTAGAAGTCGGAGATACAATTATGTTTCAAATGCCCATTTTAAGTGCGCTAGGAGAACAAAAGACATCCAAATCTGCAAAGCTTTTTGCAGAACTTATTACGACCGAAGCGCCGCTTAGCAGTTACAGTAGAGAATCGGAGTATTTGCTACGACCGTTCATTGATTCTAGTGCATTGTGCAAAGAATTATTTCCACGTATATTTAAGCTTTCCACTCTTCCAGAATATAAAAATAACATCTATGACTTGCTTGCGGTGGCTGTAAATAAAGGAGATCTTAAACCAAGAAGGTATAAAAGGCAGGTGAAAGATATGGTATGGGAAGCTACCAATGAGCTAAAGCGCCAAAAGTCCAAAGAAAGTATGAATGGGCTGGACTTTTTAAAAGCCAACAGCAGAAGTACTATATATAACTACAATTTCAATTTGGAGCGTTTCTTTACGATTTTAATGCCATTTCATAAAAATAAGAAAGTCAAGGATTTGTATAGTCGTGCTGCCAGTTTGAATTCGCCTGCTGTGCAAATGGATTTGGCTGTTTTGCGACAGAAATATGGCATAGAACAAGATGTTGAGGTATGGCATAAAATGGTAGAATCTGCAAATGATAGAATTGAGTTGTACCAACGCATGCAAAGTAGTGATTTGCTGGAATATTACCCTAAATCGGTTACACAAGATGAGCTGGTATATAGCCTATATGCACAACGGTCATTTTTAAATTTGGAGAAAGATAGCCTCCATTTTATTCAAAAAGACTGGATAAAAGTGGGAAGCGATACAGGTTATGTTTACTTTTTTAAATCAAAAACAAAAAACGCGGATGATTGGGAGTATGGATATATCGGAACAATTGATACAGCGAGTAGCAAGGCATTAGAACTATGGGGCTACGAATTTGAAGATGATTTTGGTTTCAATAAGTTTGAAGACGAAGCGCTGCAATTGAAAATGCAATTACGAAAACTCGAAATGATGGAAAGAAAGAGGTATAGAGTAAGTGACGAGCCAGAGTTTAAAAATCTGCAAACCAGTAGAAATAGGTATAGCTACTAAGGCTACCTAGTTTTAAGCTACATCTTCATATTCGGTGAACTTGCCATCGTGCCATAGTTCTTCAATCTCATAAAAATCGCGTACGTCCTTTTGGAAAATATGGACAACTACATTAAGGTAATCTAGCAAAACCCATCGACATTGGGTTTCACCTTCTCTATGTGCTGGTTTTTCTTTGGCGGTTTTAAACGTTACTTCTTCTACGCTATCTGCAATAGCTTTTACCTGCCTGTCACTATCGGCATGACAAATCACAAAAAAATCGGCAGCAGCCTCATTAATTTTAGATAAATTAATTTTTACGACATGCTTTGCTTTTTTCTCTTGCATCCCTTTCACTATTATCTCTGCTAGCATATCCGCTGCTTTTACGTCGTTGGCCATTAATTTCTAATAAATTTGCGGCAAATTTAATCGATAAAGCCAATTGCAACATTTTTTGGAGAACTACCCCATTTTATTCTACCCAGAGGTGGATTCTACCAACTCAGAATTAAAGCGATTGATTAAAGAAAAAAGCATAAAACCCCCATTCCTTATTTATGCGGCACACCAAACTGCAGGGCGAGGTCAGCGGCAAAATGAGTGGAGCAGTGCTGCCAACCAGAATATACTTTGTAGTTTTTTACTTGATGGTATAGCTATAAATGATTTACCATTTGTGAATAATGTAGCTGCACTTTCCATTTGTAAAACTTTAGATGCCTTTGGTATATCACAAGCTAAGGTGAAATGGCCCAATGATATATTTGTACATGAGCAAAAAATTGCGGGTATTCTTACCGAGAATGTAATTAGCGGAAGTATGATAAAAAATACAATTGTAGGAATTGGGCTAAATGTCAATCAATCGAACAATTTACTAGATCGTACTGTCTCTATGGCATCTGTAAAAAGGGAAGTTTTTTCTATTAATAATGTATTGATATCCTTATTTCAGTCGTTTTATGAACTATTAAAAAAAGATAAAAAGGTATTGCTGGACATGGTTAATGCGCGTTTGTACAAAAAAGATGAAAGTGTAACTTTTTTAACAGAAGAAGGTACTACATCGTATAACATACAGGCGATTTTAAATAATGGAAACTTGTTAGTGTCTAATTCACAATCGTTTAATGAGCTTGAACATCATAGAGTAAAATGGCAACACTAAACTTATGTATTGATATTGGGAATACTTCAACCAAGGGTGCTTTGTTTGAAGATGGGGCAGAAATAGCTTACTGGAAACCATTTGATATAGCGAAGTTTAAAGAGATAACTTCGCAACACGATGTAAATATACTGGTATCCAAAACAGGGAAGAATGAAGAGCTCGAGGAATATATTAAACCTAAAGAATACTTATCAGCCAAAACAAGTTTGCCTTTGGAATTGGACTATGATACGCCGCATACTTTAGGGCCAGACAGAATTGCAACAGCTGCCGGAGTAATTTCAATAGATTCAAAA
>JBEAPG010000273.1:0-3654 GCA_041164545.1 Bacteroidota bacterium | reverse complement strand
TTATTTATAGATAAATTATAATTTTCATTGGTTAACCAATTATTCGTTAAATATGTTTTATTGATAGCTGCCTGCAGGCTTTCATTATTTGGCTTGCAAATAGTAGAAAGTTGAGATATGGCATTTATAATATCTGACTGTACAATCATTGAAATTTGTACTGCAAATGTGGCGTTTTCTTTACAACTTGTTGATTCTATAGTAGCTTTTATTTCGTCTTTATATCTAAACTTTGTAAATATGGCATGGAGAAAACTAGAAGGGGAGCTACTCGAAAATGATATTTTAACGGAAGTAGAGTATGCGCTAAATCGAGAGAAAGACAGTAGAATGAAAGTTTGCATTGGCTCGGACTCGCAGGTAAAAGGTGGTGTAACTGAGTTTGCAACAGCAATAGTTTTTTTACGCGAAGGACGCGGAGGCTTTGTATTTGTTAATAAATACGTGTCAGAGCGAAACTTTAGTTTAAAAGAGAGGATGCTTCATGAAGTTTCTGATTCCATCAATTTTGCTTACCAAATTTGCCCCATTCTTGATAAATATGCAGTAGAACTTGAGGTTCACGCCGATATAAATACAGATCCAAGTTTTAAATCTAATGTAGCTTTAAAAGAAGCGATGGGATATATTTTAGGAATGGGATATACATTTAAGGCAAAGCCAGAGGCATTTGCAAGTACCTATTGTGCCGGAAAAGTGGTTAGTTAAACTATTAAGTTTTGGATTTTAGTAAAGATGGGCTCACTTTTGCCGTAATACTTAAATGGATAAATCAGCTGACAAACTAAAGGTAGCACTAATTGCCCACGATGAAAAGAAGGCTGCAATGGTGGCTTTTGTAATGAAGCGATTAAAATTTTTTAATAACCCAATAGTGGAAATAGTGGCTACAGGAACTACTGGTTCAATGATAGTAAATTCCGGCGTTAGCAAAGTAGAAAGAGTATCCTCTGGACCACTTGGAGGAGACGCTGAGATAGGAGCAATGATTACAAGAGGAGAAATAGATGCCATTGTTTTTCTAAGAGACCCGCTGGGCAAACATCCTCATGATGTAGATATATCTATGCTTCTTAGACTTTGTGATGTACATAACGTCCCTCTTGCAACAAACATCAAGTCTGCGACTATTTTAATTAGTTATTTTGAGCGTAAGGTTAAGAAATGGGAAAAACAAAAACTACAATAAAATAAATAATTGGCACGTATTTTAGCACTAGATTATGGTGGAAGGCGCACGGGCATAGCCACCACAGATCCACTTCAAATAATAGCTACAGCATTAACCACTGTGCAGTCAAATGGATTGATGGATTTTCTTAAAACGTATATTCTAAAAGAGGAGGTATCGGATATTGTAATCGGCCAGCCCACTCGACACGATGGAAGTTTTTCACCTATAGAAGAGCGAATATTAACGTTTATAGACGCTTTTAGTGTCGAATTTCCTAACATTAAGGTTCATAGGATTAATGAAATGTACAGCAGTAAAGATGCGATGCAAGCCTTAATTCAGAGTGGAGTAAAGAAAATGCAGAGACGTGATAAGAAATTATTGGATAGCACAGCAGCTACCTTACTTTTGCAAGAATTTTTACAACATCGTATATGATATATCCAATTCGTGCCTATGGAGACCCTGTTTTACGGGTAAAATGTGAAGAGATAACCGATTTTGGAGATGAGTTTCAGTCTTTGATTCAAGATATGTTTGAAACGATGGATGCCAGTGATGGCGTGGGATTAGCCGCACCTCAGATTGGAAAAAGTGTAAGGTTATTTGTTATAGATTCTACCTTGTTTGACGAGAAGGGTGAAAACAATGGAATTAGACAAGCATTCGTTAATCCCATTATAGTAGAAGAAGAAGGAGATGAGTGGCCGTTTGAAGAAGGATGTTTAAGTATACCAGAAGTACGAGAAGACGTACAACGAAAGCCTCGAGTTAAAATAAAGTACCGAACGGTGAACAATGAGGAAAAGACGGAAGTGTTTGAAGGTATGAGCGCTCGGGTAATTCAGCACGAATATGACCATATAGAAGGTATTTTATTCATAGATCACATTTCAGCTTTCAAGCGGCAACTATTGAAAGGAAAACTGACTAATATTTCTAAAGGTAATGTGAATGTTCGCTATAGAATGAAGTTTCCAAAAAGGAAATAATGCTGAATTATCTTAAAATTTACAGGCCAATAAATATTCTATTTATCGCCCTAGCGCAGTGGCTTGCAGCATATTTCTTAGATTTTTCAGCTAGTTTTCAAAGTATAAAAGAAGGCGGAATATATTGGCTTATGCTTGGTACTGCTAGCTGTGCTGCTTTTGGCTACTGGGTAAACGATTTTTTAGATCAAGAACGAGATGCAATCAATAAAATTGGTCAGCGAACAATTTCAAGCATAAATAAAATGTGGAGTTATGTTCATTTTCTTATTTTTATTCTAATTGCTCTGTTTGCTGGTTTTATGCTGTCTACTTATTTTTTAGTGGTTTTTGCTGCGGTTATCTTGCTATTGGTTTTATATAGTACTGTTTTAAAAGATGTCGCTGGTCTAGGTAATATTTTAATCGGACTACTTAGTTTTTTAAGCATTTATCTCATTATTAAGCTTTTTCCAGATGCGGATGCCCTGCTTATAATCCACTTTGCGCTGCTAGCAGGAATGATAAATTTATGTAGAGAAATTATAAAAGATGCAGAAGATTTGGAAGGTGATCAAGCTACCAATGGCAGAAGCTTGCCTATTGTTTTCGGTTTGCGCTATACCAATCTGGCAGTTTATATTATCCTACTGTTTACACTCTCATTTCTGGTAGTTTCACTCTATTATCAAAGTAATTTTTTAACTACGCCATTACGATACCTATATTATACGTATCAATTGTTATTTGTTATTGTTCCGTTGTACAAAGTGGCCATAGATGTTCGCTTTGCTGAGCATAAGGCACATTACACTTCGCTTAGCAAGTGGTTGAAATATGTAATATTTACGGGAATCCTTTCGATATTATTTTTCTAGAAAAATGAAATTATTATTAGGTAGCAATTCTCCCAGAAGATTGGATTTATTGCAAGGATTAGGTTTTGAATTTGAAAAAGTAAAGATAAACTGCAACGAAGATTTTTTTGGTGTTGAAAGTCGCGATGTGGCAAAATTCTTAGCAGAGAAAAAATCGAATGCCTATAGAGACTTAAAAGCCAATGAGATACTCATAACCGCAGACACTGTTGTTTTAGTAAATAATTTCATTTTGAATAAGCCTGATAATGAGCAAAATGCAAAGGAAATGCTAGGTTTGTTAAGTAATAAAGCTCATCAAGTCATCACAGGAGTTTGTATTCGTTCGTTTTCTAAGGTTATTTCTTTTGATAATGTGACGGAGGTTCGATTTGATACATTAAGTTTAAGTGAAATGGACTATTATATTTCAGGTTGTAAGCCCTACGATAAGGCTGGGAGTTACGGAATTCAAGAATGGATTGGCTTAAGCAAGGTGTTGGGTATTTCCGGTTGTTATTATAATGTAATGGGATTGCCGACGTCGGCAGTGTATAAATGTCTTACACAGGAATTTGGAGTTCATCCTAAAGGACTTTAAAAAAAAACCACATTACTATATTCGGAAAAATAGAGTAAGTGTGGTTCAAAA
>JBEAPG010000272.1:0-3657 GCA_041164545.1 Bacteroidota bacterium | reverse complement strand
TGACGTATTAAACGATTGGGAATTCTATAACACGTTTTTTGAATTTGGAGATTTTGATGTGAGTCGAGTACCGTGTGAGTATCAATACAATTTTGGTATAATAAAGCACATAATGGCGGTTGAAATGCCAGATTCAACAGCATCAACACCTCCTACTCAAATCATTGTCATTGTAATGATTGAATATGGACTGTCGGCTGCATATCTTGTAGAAAATGCCTTTTCTGAGGGCGAAGTTTATGTGTCAAAGAGAAAATGAAAATTCTCGTAATACGATTCAGTTCAATAGGTGACATTGTAATAACTACACCTGTAGTTCGCTGCTTAAGAAAGCAATTTCCAACTGCAGAAATACATTATTTAACCAAACCTCAATTTGCAGGAATAATAGAACCAAACCCGTATGTAGACCAAGTAATTTTGTTAAAAGAAAATTTGGCAGACACCATCGCTCAACTCAAGTTGGCTGAGTTTGATATTGTTATTGACCTGCACAAGAACTTACGAACACGACGGATAAAATGGTCTTTGCGAAAACCTTGGTATTTTTATAATAAACTTAATTTTAGGAAATGGTTTTTTGTCAATTTTAAAATCAATCTTCTTCCAAAAATCCATTTGGTTGATAGGTACTTCGAAGGACTCAGAAAATTGGAGATACAGAACGATGGTGAAGGATTGGATTATTTTTTGCCGCAAGAATTTTCGACTAAGTTAGCTGATTATAATCTAACAGATAATGAATACATAGCCATTAGTATTGGGGGAACATATGCAACCAAACGTATGCCAAAAAATGTCCTTCAATTATTAATTAAACGTTTAAAACTTCCGGTGGTACTTCTAGGCCAAGGAGAGGACGACGACAAACTTGCAAGCTCTCTTTGTGAAACGAATGCCGGAAACATTACAAATCTGGTTGGTAAACTCAATTTACATCAGTCTGCATTTATAATTAAGCACGCAGCAAGTGTGATAACGGGTGATACAGGTTTAATGCATATTGCCGCTGCATTTAAAAAAAATACCCAAGTAGTTTGGGGAAATACACATCCCTATTTAGGTATGTATGCATATGCAAGCAAGCTAGCAACAAACCATCAAGTAGACTTAGCATGCAGACCTTGCAGCAAACTTGGAAGTGCAAAATGCCCACGGAAGCACTTTAACTGTATGCAAATGCAAAATTGGGATACTATCGTGTATAACTGTAATTCTATAGAACTGACACAATAAATACTTTTGCCGACGCATTAAGTATGAAAATAAAAATGAATAAAATAATTGCTATTCTTATCCTATTCATAAGCACCAACTCGCTTGTAGCTCAAAACAAAGTGGCGTTTACTAAGCTAGAAAAACAAGCAGACGGGCGCTACTTCTATAACGGAACACCTTATACCGGAGAATCATTGATTTTATGGCCAAGCAATAACAAGCCAATGCAACGAGTAGACTGGGTAAATGGCAGAATAGACGGCACATTTGCCAGTTGGTATGAGACTGGAAAACAAGACCAACTCATTGAATATAAAGGTGGTAAAAGACATGGGTCATTCAAAACATTTTATGAAAATGGCTCACCGGAAGTACAATGTAGATATCAAAATGGCATTTTGGATGGTGGATATATGTCTTACTTTACAAATGGAGCTCCGCAAAAGAACTGCACTTTTGTGAATGGAAAAGAAGAAGGAGATTTTGTTTTATACCATAGAAATGGAAGAAAAGAACAGACAGGTACTTTTAAAAATGGCAAACCAAATGGTTTGGTTACTTCGTTTGACGAAGACGGAGTTAAACTTAAAGAGGTAAATTATAAAGATGGATTAAGACATGGTAAATCCACTTTGTTTCACGCAAGCGGCACTATTGGCGAAGTAAGCAACTACATAAACGGTTATTTAGATGGCGATAAATTGGTTTACACAATGGCTGGAAAAATAATGAGCAAGGAGAGCTATAAATTAGGTAAACTTGATGGCGAGTGTATTAATTACACCTTAAGTGGTCTTCCTTTAGAAATTAAGAATTATAAAAATGGCTTGCTTGACGGCGAGTATAAATTATATAAAGAGCAAGGACTGGATACCTATGGAAGCTACAAAAACGGCAAAAAAGAAGGACCGTGGGTAGAGAATAAATTTTCAGATGGAGGCTCAAATGAGGGCAGTTATACCAATGGAAAGAAAAATGGGAAATGGAAACTAGGTGCAACCAATTTATTCGGCAACTGCGAAGGTTCTTTTGTCAATGATTTAAAAGATGGCACTTGGGAATATTGGAAACACGATGGTGGAAAATGGAAAACCGAAAAATGGGACAACGGAAAACTCATTCGATAATTACAAATAAACCTCTCACTTCATAAGTAATGCGTGACATACAAAATAGAGAGGATATTATGCTCATAATGCGCAGATTCTATCTAAAACTACTCGGAGACGGTCGCATTTCATATTTATTTACAGAAGTAATTCACTTGGATTTAGAGGCACATTTTCCTGTTTTGGCGGACTTCTGGGAAACTATCTTATTCGGAGTAGGTAAGTATAGTAAAAACACAATGCAGGTACACCTGGACTTACACCAAAAAAGTCCATTGAACAAAGAACATTTTACCATTTGGCTCGATTACTTCGCCAATTCTGTAGACGAATTATTTGATGGTGTAAAAGCGCAGGAAGCTAAGTCTAGAGCACAGTCAATAGCCTCCGTTATGCTTCACAAAGTATCCTAACATTGATAAATGTCAGAAGCGCTAATTTTCGACCAACAATTTGATAATCAAGACTTCAAACAACCTTTGTTGGCCAAGGAATATGAAAATTGTTCTTTTAATAATTGTCAGTTTGAATCCCTTGATTTAAATACTATTCACTTCATAAACTGCATATTTATAGAATGTAATTTAACAAATGTGAAAGTGAAAAACACAGCATTTAAGAGCGTTTCTTTTCGCCAATGTAAAATGCTGGGTATCAACTTTAGTATATGTAACCCGTTTTTGTTAGAATTGAGTTTTAGTTATTGTAATCTTGATTTTTGTTCTCTTTACCAACTTCAACTTGATAACACCAAGTTTTCCAATTGTAGCCTTAAGGATGTTGATTTTGTGGAGACCAGTTTATGCGCTGCAATTTTTGATTCGTGTGATTTATACGGAGCTAGTTTTGAACGAACTAACTTAAGAATGGCTGATTTTGTAACTTCAAGAAACTATAGTTTAGACCCAGAAATTAATTTCATAAAAAAAGCAAAATTTTCTACTGAAGGTGCTTTAGGCTTGCTACAAAAGTATGGTATAGAGATAGTTAGGTAGCTAACATCTCACTCCACTTAAAAAGAGCTACATCATATTTTATAGGGTCTAATGGATCTAAAAGCAACAGATTATTAGATAACTCTTCAACTGCTTTCCAATCCTGTTGATTACGTTTAAGTAGTCCAAAGTGAAATGCAGCACGTTGAACGTGCACGTCTAATGGGCAGCGGAGTTGGCTTTTAGGAATCGTTTTCCATAATCCAAAATCGACCTCATCTTTGCGTACCATCCATCGTAGAAACATATTAAGTCGCTTTGCAGATGAATTCTTGGCAGGATTAGCAATATGTTTACGTGTACGAGTTGGCACAAGGTCTACATCAAAGCTATTC
>JBEAPG010000271.1:0-3663 GCA_041164545.1 Bacteroidota bacterium | reverse complement strand
GCAGAAGCAGTTCGCCTAGTCCAAGTAGAAGTGTATCGCCAAGCCCGAGCAGAAGCAGTTCGCCTAGTCCAAGTAGAAGTGTTTCGCCGAGCCCGAGCAGAAGCAGTTCTCCCAGTCCTAGTAGAAGTTCAAGTTCAAGTAGCAACAGGAGATAGTCAGATATATAGTTTAACCCTAATTTAATTACCATGAAAAAATTAATTGTTTTTACCACAATAATGGCATCGCTATGCACTAGCCTTTGGGCTCAGAGCGACGTCGATGCATTACGATATTCGTTTATTTCGCCAAATGGCAATTCGGCTAGAGGGCTTTCGTTAGGAGGAGCTATAGGAGCTCTTGGCGCTGATCCATCTGCAGTGCAAAGCAATCCAGCAGGGCTTGCTCAATACAAAAGCGGGTCGTTCAATATCACACTAGGAAGTATTTCGCTTAAGAATCAGTCGCAATATTTAAATGGCAGTACGCAGACCAATAATTTGTTTAAACCAATAATGCCAGGTTTAAACTTGGTTTTTACCAATAGAAAAATGCAAAGAGGTGAGCCCGCTAAACAAGGATGGGTGAATACCAATTTTCAATTCGGTTGGAATAAGACGGCAGACTTTAATCGAAACATAAGTTATACTGGTACCAATTCACAAAACTCATTCACCGATTATGTTGCAGATTATGTGCAGGGATTAAGCGCTAATTCTTTGGCGGCGAATGATGAGCAACTCACGCAAGGCTTTTATTATTTCGAAAATATGTTTTGGCAAGCTTATCTAATTGACACTATCAGAGATGGTGAATACTATGCCTATTACGACAACGATTTTACTAATATGGCTCAGAATGGTCAGGTCATTACCAAAGGTGGAATGAATGAATTTAATGCCGCATTTGCGGCAAACTATGAACACAAGGTGTATTTTGGCTTTGGTTTAAATGTAAATAGAGTAAGATACACGGAGAAAAACACATTTGCAGAAAGAGATAATCCAGTTACCCAATTCAATTGGGACTCGTATAACTTTACACGAAATTTGGAAACCAATGGAACTGGAGTGAGCGGACGGCTAGGTGTAATATTTCGGCCAAATAACAATGTGCGCGCAGGTGCTACCATTCATACCCCGACCGTACTTAGTCTTACCGACAATTATTACGATGAATTGTATGTCCTAAATGATGATAATACTATACACGATTTAAGAACGATTGATAAGGAGTTTAGCTACACGGTTACCACTCCACTTAAATATGGATTTCAAGCTGCTTATATATTTGATAAACAAGGTTTTGTAAGCGCAGAGTTAGAAACAGTGGACTATAGTACAATGGCTTTGTCTTCTGATAATTTCTTGTTTGCTGCCACTAATCAATCAATTACCAATAAATATCAAAATGCAGTAAATGTAAAATTGGGTGGCGAGTATGCATATGAATCATTCAGATTTAGAGGTGGATACGCTCGAATGGGTAATCCTATAAAAGATTCGGATGGTTATGCCGATAATAGGATAAGTGTTGGAATGGGTGTGCAAGAAAAAGATTGGGCTTTTGATTTTGGAGTAGTGAAGAGCTTTACTCAAGACTCGTATGTGCCGTATAAGGTAACAGGTGCATCGGCTAATGCAGTAAACAGCAATACAAACGGTACTATGCTTGTCCTTACGCTTACTAGTAAGTTTTAGAAAGAGAAAACCCACATTTGCAATTTGGATTTACCTTTGTGCTATGGAGGATAATCCTATTGATCCCGAACTGCTGAAGAGAATGATGTTAGGTGATTTTTCATCTGCATTTTCAGACAAAAAGGATAAAAAAAATACGAAGCAACCTAAAAAGAAATGGGAGATAGATCTTCACTTTGAAAAATTATATCCCGAAAAATCAAATAGTACACCTTCAGAAAAATTAGAGTTGCAATTGAAATCGTGCAGCGATTTTTTGCAAGATGCGCGAAAACAAGGAGTAAGAATTGTCTATATCGTAGTAGGGAAAGGGGAAGGTGTATTGAAAAATGAGGTGCAGAAACAATTGAAAAAAGAAAAAATTGCCCACTCCGTTGTGTACGATCCTCCGTATTTTGGCAATGCCATAAAAGTAAACGTGTAGCTTATTTAGCATGTTTTATTTCTGACTTACCCACGTTTATTTTGCTTTGCCTCATATACCAAGTATTTTTGGCACGGTGATAAGAAAAACACTTTTAGCGGGGCTCGTATTATTTTGCTTTCAAGCATTTGCGCAAAATTCAAATTATCAGGGTCTACTTTGGAAAATTTCCGGAAATGGTATGGCTAAACCAAGTTATTTATATGGCACAATGCATGTAAGTAATAAGGTTGCTTTTCACCTGAGCGATTCATTTTATAAAGCCATTGCAAATGTAGATGTAGTAGCGCTTGAAATAAACCCCGAAACTTGGATGCAAACCATGACCAGTGATCCCTTTGTTGCAGATCGCATGGGAAACGTATTTAGTGTACGTGGCGATTATAGTAGTTCAGGATTTTACACTTCACTCTTTAAGTTGGAAGCGCCAACCAACAGACAGATTGGTGCAGCTTTGGCTTCGGAACTAGGGATACTAAATTCCTTACTTTATCGAAACGATAATTATGGTGTAGAATTTCAAGAAGATACTTACTTAGACTTATTTATTTATCAAGCGGGTAAAAAACAAGGTAAAGAGATTACAGGATTGGAGCAATTAGGCACCACCATGCGCTTGGGTGAAATAGCAGCCAAACCTGAGACAGACAAGGAAAAAAAGAAGGCCAATAAGGAGTTGGCACTTAAGCGTAGGTTTGAGATTGAAAAACTACTTAAAGGAAAGAACTTTAATGAGGTAATGGAAGACGCATATAGACGAGGCGACTTAGATCTATTAGACTCACTAAGCAGAATGAGTGGGGGTTCTGATAAATACCATGATTACATTATCGTTCATCGCAATATAGGTATGGCGGATGATATGGATAGTATTATGCGTCAAAAGCCACTCTTTGCCGGAATTGGTGCAGCCCATTTGCCCAACACGTATGGAGTAATCAACTTGTTGCGCGAAATGGGGTATAGGGTAGAGAGTGTACAAGATGATAAAACAGATTTTGGTAGAGGTACTAAAGATAGGCTAGAAGAAACATTTATTACCCAAGATTTCACTACTAAAAATTCGTTTGATGGCAGTTTTAAAATGGATTTGCCTGGGCCATTGTACGAATTTCCTGAGGCTAATAATACGGTAATGGCCGCTTATCCAGATATGGCTAATGGCGCAACATACGTCACCACGCGCTTATTCACTTTTGCGCCGCTATATGGCATAACTCCACAACAATATATGGCCAAAATAGACAGCCTCCTTTTCGAAAATATACCAGGTAAAATTTTGGAGAAAAAAGAAATATATAGAAATGGAGTGCCAGGTTATGAAATTACTAATCAAACGAAAAAAGGAGATGTACAGCATTACTTTATAATGGTAAAACCATTGGAAATAGTGGTGTACAAGATAGGCGGTAAAAAGAAATTTGTTTATAGAAGTGAAGTGCAGGAGTCGTTGCAAAACTTTGGTTTTGTGGCCAATGATGTAAAGTGGAATGTGTTTTCACCCAAGAATAATGCATATCAAATAAATATGCCAGGTAGCTTACTTTGTGAGGCGGAAAA
>JBEAPG010000270.1:0-3671 GCA_041164545.1 Bacteroidota bacterium | reverse complement strand
TCTAGAATTGAAACGTGGTATGCTACTGAAAGAAATGGCGACATAGATGCAAACACGGGCACAGGCATTGGCAAAGATGGAATGGGCATACATCCAGATGCCACAAAAACAGGTGCTTATGTTAAAAAGTATTTGGCAGATGGGTCAAGTCCGCTCCTAATTCAACAATACTATTCTGGTCAGGATTGTATACTCTTTAGACTTGGAGAGATCTACCTTAATGCAGCAGAAGCAGCATACGAATTAGGCCAAGAAGGGAATGCCCGCACATTTATAGAACCTATAAGAACCAGAGCCGGACTAACGCAAAATTTAAGATTGGATTCCTATTCTGGAAATATGTTAAGAGATCGGATTAGAAATGAACGAAAAATTGAATTAGCCTTTGAAGACCACAGATATTGGGATGTAAGAAGATGGCGAATTGCAGAAGTGGCTCTTAGTGTTCAAACCCAAGGTATAAAATCACTTCGCCATATAGACAACACTGGAAACGAGACATTTACATATGAAATGATTAATACTGAAGCTCAGAGTACTAAGTTCTATCCACAACATTACTATTTACCCATAGGTCAAGATAGAATTAACAATAATCCAAAATTAGTTGAAAATCCTGGCTATTAGTAGTTGGTTCAGAAATATTAAACGATAAGAGAATGAAAAATATAAAATTTACGTATTTATTGATTTTTTCAGTTCTACTACTAGTAAATGCTTGTAGTAGTTCTGAAGAAGATGTAACACCCGCTCCTACTAGCGATAATGCAAAATTTAGCTACACTATTGATTCTGAAAATCCAAACAAAATAGTGTTTAAAGGTGAGCCTAATGTTGAAACGTGGTATACTCATTGGAATTTTGGCGATAATACATCCGCAGAGGGTTTAGAAGCTGAAAAGATATTCTACGTAAAAGGGGATTACAAAGTAAAATTTAAAATTTTTACAGAAGGTGGTTCTGCTGAAACTATTCAAACCATTTCAATTGCAAACGACTTAGGAGGGTCTAATTTAGTGCAAAATGGCGAGTTCGACGATCAGTCATTTTGGACTGTATTACCCATTTCAGGTGGGGTAGATGTGGCATTTAAAAGCGGTGCTGCTACTTGGACAGGTGGAAGTTGGGGACAAGCTGGAATATATCAAGAGATAGATGTAGAAGCAAATACTACATATCAAATTCAAATGGATGTTTCCGGAAGCGGAATGACAGATTGTTGGTTTGAAGTATATGTGGGAACTGCCACACCCTCCGAAGGAGCGGATTATACAGACGGAGGTATCAGATTAGGATTGAACACGTGGGACGGATGCGGAAGCGAACCTTTCAACGGACCTTTAACATCCATATCGTGTAGTAATGGCGGCGGAGATGGAACCTTTGAATTTCCGAATGACACAAAAGCGTATTTAGTAATAAGAACCGGTGGAGCTAATTTAGGAACAGAGGGTGTGACAGTAGATAACATAACGGTCCGATCGTTGTAGGTAACATAGTATCAAATTAAAAATAAAATAAAAGTAAAATAATGAAAAGTAAAATAATGAAAAGTAAAATTTTGTCCTTAGTAATTTTAGTAATTACGTTTTCGACCGTTCAGGCTCAGGTTAATATCACTTTCGAGCTTAACACCGCAACCATGACTTCAATAGATACAAGTGGCCTGTATGTAGCAGGAGGAAGTGATTTTGGGTTTCCAGGCGACAATCGATTAACAGACCCTGATGGAGATGGGATTTACTCCATAACGATTCAGAAAAACACAGGAGTTTCTAGTCATTACACCTTTTTAAATGGCAATTGTGGAGACTGGAGTTGTAAAGAAAACATTGCAGGTTTACCTTGTTCTGATCCAGCAAATTACAACGACCGGTTTTTACCAGCTGTAATGTCTGACACAACAATTAAAGCTTGTTTTGGAACTTGTGATAGTGACGGAAGTTGCACCATAATAACCGATTCTATCGATATTACTTTTGAGCTTAACACATCAACTATCGATGTGGATGCAGGAGGAATATTTTTAGCTGGTGGTGGCAATTTCGGTAATCCAGGAGACAATCCGATGGTTGATCCTGAAGGTGATGGCATTTATACTATTACTGTTAGAAAAGCGAAAGGATTTTCTAGTCATTATACATTCTTAAACGGTAATTGCCCAGGATGGGACTGTAAAGAAGATCTTACAGGTTTGCCTTGCGGTGATCTAAACTCATTTAATGATCGTTTTTTAGCTTCAACTACGTCCGATACTACCATTTTAGCGTGCTTTGCCCAATGTACAACAGATGGTTCTTGCGAAACTGCCAACATCAACAGATTAACAAAAGACAAAAATCTTTTTTCTATACGACCTACTTTAGTTGACAACCACGTAAATATTACATATGGTGAAAATTACATTCATATGGAAAAAGAAATGATAATTATGAATTCGGTTGGACAAATATTCGAAACTGTAAATATTAAGAATGAGGCAACTTCAAAAATAAGTACAGAGTATTACTCTAATGGATTCTATTACGTGACCATAAAAACCGATAACGCAGTCTTGACTAAGAAGTTTCTTATTCAAAGATAATATAGTAGAAAAAAGGAGCGTTTGATTTTACACTCGCTCCTTTTTTTTCCTTTTACAGGGTAAATTCTAACATCTGATTTCATGTTAAAAAACAAACTATATTCAATCCTAGTTGGCATTATATGTTGTTTGACTTACCAAGCAAACGCTCAGCATTTATTAACTACAAAAGGTAAAGCTATTATAAATCAAAACCAAGATACTATTCTTCTTAGAGGGATGGGTTTAGGAGGATGGATGGTGCAGGAAGGTTATATGCTTCAAACAGCAGGATTTGCCAGTCCACAGCATCAAATCAAGGCTGCCATACAAAATCTTATAGGTAAAGCAAATACAGATACTTTTTACGAAGCTTGGTTAAGTAATCACGTGAGAAAGAATGATATTGATTCCTTAAAATCTTGGGGATTTAACTCCGTTCGTTTGCCAATGCATTACAACTTATTTACACTGCCCATTGAGGATGAGCCTGTAGCGGGAGAAAATACGTGGTCAACAAAAGGCTTTGAATTAACCGATAGTTTAATTTCTTGGTGTGCCCAAAATCAAATGTATGTAGTTTTAGATTTGCACGCAGCACCCGGCGGACAAGGAAAAGATGCCGCCATTTCTGACTATGATGACACCAAACCCTCACTATGGGAAAGTAAAGCCAATAGAGACAAAACAGTTGCTCTATGGCACAAACTAGCAGCCAGGTATGCGAACGAGCAATGGATTGCTGGTTACGATTTGCTAAACGAAGTAAATTGGGATTTACCTGGAGGTATAGCCTTAAAAAATCTCTATAAAGAAATAACCGATAGTATTCGCACCGTGGACACTAATCATATACTATTTATTGAAGGAAACTGGTTTGCCAATGATTTTACAGGTTTAACTCCTCCTTGGGATGACAAGATAGTTTATTCACCACATAAATATTGGTCAAAAAATGATGTAGCTACGATGCAATGGGTTATTGATATACGAAATACTTATAATGTACCTTTATACTTGGGTGAAAGCGGAGAAAACTCCAATGTTTGGTTTCGAGATGCTATTCGATTATTAGAGGATTTGGACATTGGTTGGGCCTGGTGGCCTT
>JBEAPG010000269.1:0-3682 GCA_041164545.1 Bacteroidota bacterium | reverse complement strand
CAAAAAACACCATTAAAGCAATGTCTTTGGTAAGTGTAAACGAACCTATTTGGGCAATATGCTCTGGAATAAGTGGGATTAAAAATCGGCGTGTGCTATATACGGCTAGAATGGCTGGTATGGCAAAAATGGCAGCAACTCGGTAGTCTATCTCTTTATCAATGTGTTTTTTAATAGCGCCGACTAGGGCGGAAACTCCTACTATAAAAAGAGAATAGGCAGTGCCCAATACAGGTGAAATGCCAAGCACATATACCAAAATAGGGACAGCTAAAATGGAACCGCCGCCACCAAATAAGCCGAGCGTAATACCCATTATAGCAGCTAATAAATATCCCAATATGTGCACCAAATCCATTGGTGCAAAGATGCTTTACCAAAGCAGGATTATGTGCAACATAAGTTACATCTGCACAATCCTAATTCGGTTTCTACTGTGCTCTATTATACCATCTTTTTCAAGTTTAGATAGAATGCGAGAAATAACAACACGCGAAGAGTGCAAATCATTGGCTATTTGGAAGTGGGTAGCATTAATTTCTGCACTTCCAGTTACCATCGCTTTATCACGCAAGTATTTAAATACGCGTTCTTCCATATTGTGAAATGCAAGCGTATCTATTGCTTCGAGCATTTCATTCATTCTGTAATTGTAGGTTTCAAGTATAAAGTTTCTCCAACTTTTGTACTTGCCCATCCAATCATCTACCTTGGTCATAGGAACAAAAAGTATCTCTGTTTTTGACTCTGTAACTGCCCTTATTTTGCTTTTGGTAGATTTGGCTGCACAGTTTAGCGTTACGGCGCAGGTATCACCTAATTCCAAGTAATACAGTAATAATTCTTTCCCTTCGTCATCTTCCGTCAGTATTTTTAATGAGCCACTTACAATTAAAGGCAAGGTTTCAATTCTTTCATCTATGTCTACTACCATTTGATCTTCTTCAAACTGGCGCAATTGACCATTGAAGCAGATTTCATTTATGAGTTCTTGCTCAAAAATGTTTTGAAATTTTTCATAAAGTCGGTTGTAGCATTTTAAATCTATAGGTTCTGCAGACGTGCGGCGAATTTAGCAGAAATAAACTAATTTGCTTGTAAGATTTGAAGTTGGTTGTTGACTTCTTTGGTTATAGAATTAACCGAAATAGTTGCTCCGGATATAGCATCCACATTTTTACCTACTTCAAAGTACTCTCCTTCTTCAAATTGGCGCAACCACCCTTTGTTTGCAATTTGATAACCGTGGTCAGAAGTATATTCCAGAATTCTTACTTTTTTGATGTGTTTTTCAGCATCAAAAGCCGTCATAAAAAAGAATTGTTCGAAAGCAATGGAATCAGACTGCGGCTTATCACAACCTCCAATTTGGCAACCAAGAGCTCTGCTAATTATAGAATATCCAATAAGACTATCTCCTTTTAAGACATTGAATAATTGGTGATTAATAGCCAAAGAATCAGCAATAGGGTGTTCAGAATAGGTGATTTCGGAACCAAAAATTTTTACGACGTGCTTCTTCATTTTGCCTGTTAGATAATCAGGCAAGAAACTATAAGCCGCTAATGTGAAGCAGGCTACAAACACAAGTGCTATGGATGTAGCTTTTCGTTTCATTTTATCTAAACCAAAATCCTATCCCGCTATTAAATTGATGGTTTTTGTTTCCCGCAGCATCGCTAAAATTCTGGTAATCTGCTTTTACAACAAACGAAGAATTAAGGAAATATGAGATTCCTGTTGTAATTACTGTTCTGTCGTATTTTGGATTTGCAGCCATTTCAGGTGTAACGGTTTGGTGCGTGTTATACTCCGAATAACGTACAAATGGAATAAGGTTTTTCTTCCAATTAAAGAAAGAAGAAATATTGTATCCTACTTCACCATAATATCCAAACATACTCGATCCTATATCTCTATTGCTAAACGCATTGTAGGCTGTTGTATTGTCAAACTGAGAATAAAATAATTCACCTCTGGCTTGTAGGTTTTTTTGCTGATATCTAAAGTCAAAACCAACCATTCTTACATCTATGATAGAGCTATCTGCGCGTTGCATTTCGGCGGTGTTACTTCTTTCTATGCTATTAAACAAGGTCGATTCGGTTGAGCCAATATATGTAGCAAGTCCTATGTCAAAACCTTTAAGCCCGTAGTAATTCAATTTAGCTGAAAGGTCAGGTGAGGTCATAGTAACTTGAGCTCCTTTTTGACGCGCACCTCTTAACGGTTTGTCGCCATTTAGTTTGGCACCGCCATCATAACTCATAGGGCCATTAATTGCATATAGTTGATAACGTAAGGCAGCATTTGGTAAGTTGCCTGCAAAACCGGCTCCTATTTCTCGCCAAGTACTTGGATATAGTGCGTTTGCAATTTGTGGTCGGTTTACACCATTAAAAATAGTAGGCTCGTGATACTCATTCATTATTCCCATTGGGATGAGTAATAGTCCTGCTTGCACATTAAGCCACGGTTTGGCTTGGTAGTTCAAAAAGGCTTGTTCTAAGTACACTTCTTTTATATGTTCTATCTCTATTTCAGAGATAAAGCTCGTTTTTGAATCGAATTTATATCCAAAAAGAAGTACCATTCTTTCTGCGTCCATTTGGCCATTATATTTAGTATTATTGCCAAAAGGTTGTTCATAATGAACTTCGCCATAAGCACCAAGTAATAAGTTTCCTTCTTTGCTTTCTAAGAGGGTGCGGGCAGCATTTTTATGATAGTTATCTAAACTGTCCATAGACTGTGCATAGATGGTAGAAGTGAGGATTAGGGCTAATGCAGCAGTGGTAAGTTGATGTATTATACGCTTCATATTGGGTGCAAATCTATTTTTATTTAGATTAATTAAAAATAAAAAATTCAATATTTTTATGCGGGTATTCGATTGGTCCAAGACATAAAAATAAAGTTCTGGGTAGTGCCAAACGGAGTAGAATGATCTAGTTCTATGGTCTGAATACTTTCAAAATAACGTCCGAAGTTTGCTTCCATTTTCTTTTGATCATATTGTGTTATTTCCAAGCCGCTGCATTTTAAAGGGCCGTTTACCGAAAATGTGGCCACCACCATATTTTGAGTGTGTGCAGAAACCATTTCAACATAGTTTTGGATTTCCTTTTTATCCGTTAAAAAATGGAACACAGCTCTGTCGTGCCATAAATCATACTTCGTTTGTGGTTCAAATTCATTTATGTCTGCAACTATCCAAGTCACTAAACCAGCCTTTTCGCCTAAGCGATTTTGTGAGCGCTCGAGTGCCGCTGCAGATATATCTAGCACTGTAAGATTTGTATATCCTTCATTTATCAAATGGTCTACTAGTTTGCTGTCCCCGCCTCCCACATCAATTATACTAGCGTTCTTACTTAGATTAAATGTTCTAATTAAATCAAGAGAAGTTTGAGGCACTTCTTGGGTCCAACTCACTTCGTGTGGCTGCTTTGTGGTGTATATATTTTCCCAGTGTTCTTTTCTATTCATTATTTCATTTGTTTAAATGCTTCGTTCAGTTCTTTAAAATCGAGTTTGCCGTTTACAGATTTGAGGCATTCCAGCATAACGAGAGACTTTTGGATTCGTTTTTCACTCGATTTTAGCTTGGCAATGATATAGATGAGTGCTCGCTGTTTGCCTTTGGTTAAACTATGAAAAACGGTGCAGGCGTCTGCATCTA
>JBEAPG010000268.1:0-3684 GCA_041164545.1 Bacteroidota bacterium | reverse complement strand
CCCAATCTTGAATTTGAAAACCAACAGAAATTCTATTGAGTAATTCTGGAGTTACATCCAAGAACATGTTTATCATTTTGTGGACAAAGTCCTCATTTCCTGAGGCTATTTCTCGTAATTGATCTAGATTATATAGTTTATCGGTAGTCATATTTAGTTCGGCAAATAAGGTCAATAATTATACGATTCTTTCTTGTAGCATTCTATAAATGGTAGATTTTCCAATACCCAATTTTGCTGATACCTTAAGAACATCGCTATTGTACTTATCTAAGTAATGTTTAATAATTTTTGTTTTGTACTCTTCCAAGGTCATTTCATTTTGAAGCAAGGTATCAATAGACCCTGTAGAATTGAAGGTAATATGCTCCTCGTCAATGGTATCACCATCTACCATTACACAGCTTAACTCTGCAACGGCCTTGAGCTCTCTTATATTTCCAGGAAATGGGTATTTAAATAATTTGTTTTGAGCCTTGCTAGAAATTTTAAGCTTTTCAACTCCGTTCTCGCGGCAATATTCATCAACAAAATGCTTTGCGAGCACCAAAACGTCATTACCTCTTTCATGTAACGGTGGCAGATTAATCGGCAAACCAATGAGACGATAATACAAATCTTCTCTAAAATTACCATTTCGTACTTCTTCTGATAGGTCTTTATGCGTCGCACTAATTACACGACATTTTATTTTCACTAATCCGGTTCCACCCACTCGTGTAAGCTCTCTCTCTTGCAAAACACGCAATAGTTTGCTTTGCATGTTTATGTCCATCTCCCCTATTTCGTCTAAGAAAATTGTTCCTTCTCCTGCTTCTTCAAACTTCCCAATTCTTCGCGCAATTGCACCTGTAAAAGCCCCTTTTTCGTGGCCAAATAATTCAGATTCGATAAGTTCTTTAGGAATAGCAGTAATGTTTACGGCAACAAAAGGCTTTTTTGCTCTTGACGAATTGTAATGTATAGCCTTGGCAACCAACTCTTTACCAGTTCCAGTTTCTCCTGTTACACTAACTGTGATATTTGAATTAATTGCTTTTTCCGCTTTGGCAAATACCTTCTTCATAGCAGGGCTATTTCCTATGATATTATTTGAGAAATCATACTTAGTTTTGACTTGCTCTCGCAATTCAGAAATCTCAGCCTTTAATTCAACCTTCTCACGAATGTTTTTAATGGCATTCCAAATTCGGTCTTTTGTATCACTGTCTTTAACAATGTAGTCGTACGCACCTTCTTTTAGCAACGATATCGCTGTTCTGATATCTTCTTGCCCAGAAATGATGACAACAGGAATATCTGAATTGTATTCCTTTATTTTCTTTAGAACCTCTTCCCCACTAATATCGGGCAAAGAATAGTCCAAAGTGACTGCGTCTGGATTCTTATCCAAATTGGCTAAAAAGTCTTTTCCTATGGCAAATTTGGTTACGCTGATATCAGGGTTTAAGGTAAGATGATATTCGAGTATCTCGCCATAAAACTCATCGTCTTCGACCACAAACACATTAAAATTGCTTGACATAGTAGTAGTATTACTAGACAAATGTATTCCGATTTTTGGAATTTTCTAAATTTTGGAAAGCGTTTGAGAGAAAAATTGAGCGCTCTTTAGAATTGGTCTACATAAGGAGTTTTCTTACTTTTGCACCACTAAAAATAAACAGCCTTACACATGGCAAACATAGGAAAAATATCACAAATTATCGGACCAGTGGTGGACGTAGCGTTCGACCAAGAAGGAGCCTCTCTACCAAAGATTTACAACTCATTGCACGTAAAAAAAGACGACGGAACAACTGTTGTTCTTGAAGTACAATCTCACCTAGGACAAAACACTGTACGATCTATTTCGATGGATTCTACTGAAGGACTAGTAAGAGGCGCAGAAGTGACGGATACTGGAGACGCAATAAAAGTACCTACTGGAGATGCGCTAAAAGGAAGACTACTTAATGTTGTTGGAACTGCAATCGACGGTATTAGCGAATTAGATAACTCTAATGGTCGATCTATACACCAAGAAGCACCTTTGTACGAAAATCTTTCTACTTCTGCAGAGCCTTTGTTTACTGGTATTAAAGTTATCGACCTTATCGAGCCTTATGCAAAAGGAGGAAAAATTGGTTTGTTTGGAGGAGCAGGTGTTGGTAAAACAGTACTTATCCAAGAGTTGATTAATAACATTGCAAAAGCTTATTCAGGTCTATCTGTATTTGCTGGTGTGGGTGAAAGAACCCGTGAAGGAAACGATTTGCTTCGTGAGATGATTGAATCTGGTGTAATTAAATACGGTAAAGAGTTCGAAAAATCAATGCACGATGGTGGATGGGATTTGAGCAAAGTAGATATGAAGGAGTTAGAGAAATCTCAAGCTACTCTTGTATTTGGACAGATGAATGAGCCTCCAGGGGCAAGAGCTCGTGTGGCTTTAACAGGATTGTCTATTGCTGAGTATTTCCGTGATGGAGATGAAAAATCTGGCGGACGTGATATCCTTTTCTTCGTTGACAATATATTCAGATTTACCCAGGCTGGTTCTGAGGTATCGGCACTTTTAGGTCGTATGCCATCTGCGGTAGGTTACCAACCTACATTGGCTTCTGAAATGGGTGTGATGCAAGAGCGTATTACTTCTACTACCAGAGGTTCTATTACTTCAGTACAAGCGGTTTATGTACCTGCGGACGACTTAACTGACCCTGCACCGGCAACTACTTTTGCCCACTTAGACGCGACTACTGTACTTTCTCGTCAGATTGCATCATTAGGTATTTATCCTGCGGTGGATCCTTTGGATTCTACTTCACGTATTCTTACTCCAGATGTAGTTGGACAAGAGCATTACAATACTGCACAACGTGTAAAAGAGTTATTGCAGAGATATAAAGAATTGCAAGACATTATCGCAATTTTGGGTATGGATGAGCTTTCTGAGGAAGACAAGTTGGTAGTATCTAGAGCGAGACGTGTACAGCGTTTCTTATCACAACCATTCCACGTAGCAGAGCAGTTTACGGGTCTTAAAGGATGTTTAGTAGACATACAAGACACCATAAAAGGTTTTAATATGATTATGGATGGTGAAGTGGATAAATATCCAGAAGCAGCATTTAACTTGGTTGGAAGCATAGAAGAAGCAATAGAAAAAGGAGAAAAACTTCTTAAAGAAGCTGAATAATGATAGTAGAAGTGATAACACCAGACAAAGTGCTCTTCTCTGGCGAAGCAGTTTCTGTGAAGCTGCCAGGCAGCGGAGGCTCTTTTGAAGCTTTGGCTAATCACGCACCGCTTATCTCTAGTTTAGATAAAGGCGATGTGGTGGTTCGTACTGCTTCCGGTAATGAAACTTTTGCCATCACCGGGGGAATTGTTGAAATAGTAAATAATAAAGTAGTGGTACTAGCATAACTAGGGTTTACTGAAAAACGTGTAAATCATTTATATACAAGCACTTATCGTTCATTTTGCAAGCTATAAATGCAAGGATAACACGAGGTTACGTCACTTTTCCTTGCATTGCTGACTTTTTCAGTAAACCCTAACTAAGTAGCACGAATCACAACATCCTAAGGCTGACTTGTTTGATTACAAGTCAGCCTTTTTTTTAACCCGCATTATGTATTAACCTGAGGTTCAAAGTCTTGAAAGAACGTGACTTACTGAAGCATCAGGCTCAGCACA
>JBEAPG010000267.1:0-3687 GCA_041164545.1 Bacteroidota bacterium | reverse complement strand
AAGGACATTTTTATGGGAGATTATAAGGCAATTGGCTTTTCGCTAGGATTAGATTCTGCTGTTAATCACGGCAATCCAAATCAATATGCAACCGACCATCCGCTTAGTCCTATTAATAATTCTATGCACTGGAGTTGGGCTGGAGGCTACATTTTTACTGCGCTAGAAGGCAACCTGAGTGGCACTACAGACAACTTTGTTTTTCACTTGGCGGGTAGTGAAAATAAAATAGACTACGAATTCCCACTCACTTTTAACAAAGGCATGAAAAAACTAAAAGCTGAATTCAATTATGATTTGTCTGAAGTTTTTAAAAACCCGAGCAACTTTAGTATGGCCAATGATGGTATGAGTACGCACAGCACTTCAGACCCTGTAACGCTCAAACTGTTTGCAAATATGAAAGATGTGTTCACCTTAAATGAAATCACAGCAGCTACTGAATGAAATGGATAGCAAAATATATCATTCTTCTGGGTTTAGCTGCTTCTATATATGCGTGTAAAGATGTAGTAAACGAATTACCTGAAAATCCATTTTCTACCACGCCGTATATTTTAGAACTTCCCAAATCATTGCCACCAGCAAACTTGCCTGCGGATAACCCACTAACCGAAGAGGGCGTTTATTTAGGTAGAATGTTGTTTTACGACCCCATTTTAAGTGCAGATAGCACACAAAGCTGCTCTTCTTGTCACAATCAGGCTTTTGCGTTTACCGATAATGGGCAACAATTCAGCAAAGGAATTCGAGGGCTGAAAGGGAAACGTAATTCAATGCCCATTTTTAATCTTCAATGGCACTTAGACGGATTTTTTTGGGATGGGCGAGCCGATATATTGAGACATCAAGCAGTGATGCCAATCCAAGACCCAACGGAAATGGATGAAACTATAGGAAACGTGATAGCCAAGCTAAATCAACATCCTATGTACAAAGAGCATTTTAAAAAAGCATTTAACATAGATGTTGCAGATGAAGAGTCAATTGGTAAAGCCTTGGAGCAATTTATGCTCATCATCATAAGCGGAAACTCAAAATTTGACAGAGTTAGCCTTGGTTTAGAACAGTTTACCGATCAAGAAAAAGTGGGTCAAATCGTGTTTAATTCGGAAGCGATTCCACTTAAAGACGAAAAAAATCCTGCAAAACCATTGAATTATGGCGGCGATTGTTTTCACTGCCACGGCAATAGTCTGTTTATGAGGCGAGAATTTTTAAACAATGGCTTGGATAGCACATTAACAGATTTAGGATATGGAGAAGTAACCGGCAATGCTATTGACAATGGAAAATTTAAAACTCCTAGTCTCAGAAATATTAGCAAAACAGCGCCGTACATGCATGACGGACGATTTAATACATTGGAAGAAGTTATAGATTTTTATTTGACCGGTGCACACGCTACATCACCCAATATAGACCCGAGTATGCACGCATTACAATACAATGTATATTTGAGCCCTGAACATAAAGCAGCTTTGGTATCATTTTTGAATACACTAACTGACGATACTTATTTAACAAACGAAGAATACGCAAACCCATTTAAATAGAAAATATTATGAAAAAAATACTTTTAACACTATTAATCGCAGCCACTCTAGGAGTGTATGCTAAAAATGTAACACAACAAATCTTAGTAAAAGGAGAATGTGACATGTGCAAAGCAAAAATTGAAAAAGCGTTGGACATACCAGGTGTATCTTTTGCAGAATGGAATTTGGAAACTAAAGTGCTAACTGTACGGTACAATGATAAAAAAGTAAGCGAAGACCAAATATATGCGACTATTTCTGGTCTTGGTTATGCAACGGACAAAACAGAAGCAAACACTGCGGCACAACAAAAACTAGACATATGCTGCCAACCAAAGGACGCTAAAAAAGCGTGTGGCAGCGAAAAAGCAGGATGCTGCAGCAAGAAGAAGGATTAATTTTTTAAGCGAATAAAACCGAAAAGACGAAGCGAAAGTTTCGTCTTTTTTTTGCATCATTTTTTATGCGGTTACATTATCCATTCCTTTGCTATATGAAAAGTAGTCTACTCCTCTCCCTACTTCTTGCGGTATTATTTTCTTTTTCTTCACACGAAGCAATACCAATTGCTATAATAGAATTAGATGAAATGAATATTGTATACAAGCATCTAGAAAACACAATATCCATTTCAGTTCCAACGGTACCGCGGAATCAAGTTTTTGTTCAATGCGAAGGAGGTTATTTATTCTCAAAAGGAGCAGGACAATACATTTTAAAACCTAGCTCTGGAAGCACTAAAATCGGAATAAAAGTAAGTGTTAAACAAGAAGGAATAATGCGCCTAGTGGGATCCAAATTTTATAGGGTACGGCAATTACCTACACCTATTCCTCAGCTAGGTGGACTACCAAACAATGGCTTGCCACAAGCCAAAGCAGCAGTTTTAGCACAATCCACCCTGCTCTCTAGTTATGGGCCTGGGTTTCCATACAATATGCAATCGAGAGTGAGTGCTTTTGAAGCCAGTATTTGCAAAGAAGACACCATGATTCATTTTGCTGGCGAAGGCAGTAAACTTACGAAAGAAATCCGCTCACATATTGCCAGTTTGGAGTCAGGTGATATCTTGTTATTTCACCACATTAAGGGGTACGAAACCAAAACTATAGACACCATAAATTATAACCTGCCACCTATCGTTATTCCAATTCGTTAAACGTATGAAAATCAAAATAGTGTTACTACTAAGCTGTATTATTTTGCTTGCATCTTCCTTTACGCCCATTACCCTCATACCCGTAAAACCAACGATTACGGCAGATGCTATGAATATTATTTATGCCCATATTCAAAATCCAATACACATTGGATACAACAACTTTTCAGCAAGAAAAACCGAAGTAATAGCTATTGGAATATCACTAGGAAAGAAAAGTGCAATGGGAAATAAGTACAATTTAATAGCAGATGCAGGAGCTAAAGAGGCTAAAATTAGCATAGTAAAAAACAAGAAAAATGGAGAACAACGAAAAATAAGTAGTCAAATTTTTAGAATACGTGAGTTACCCGCACCCCTAGTTCAATTGGGTGGTATAGGAAATGACGGGAAAGCCATTTCTAAACAATTGCTATTCGCTCAAACCCATTTAAATGCAAAGGCTCATCAAAGCTTTCCCTATCAACTGGATTTTAAAATTGTAAGTTATGAGTTGGAAATACGCACGAAAGCAGGAAAAGAAATCCATAAAATGGACAATGATAAGTTCCCACTAAAGCTAAAAAACGATATCCGTAAAATGGAAAGTGGCGACCTATTACTTTTTACGAATATTGCTTATTCGGTAACCAATTCAACTGACGGTTTTGAAGGAATTGCGCCTTCTTTTTTTATAGAAGTGGAATAAAGAATGTCGTTTTTCGTTAAAAATTAGCAAGTGTTAGAGATGGAACAAAACGGTTGATTTTCAGAAATGCAGACATTCGAATAAAAATGTCTGGACAAAATTCAAGAGGCCCAGTTGGAGAATTGGAAATCCGTGCCACTTCTGTTTATAATGAAACATATACTATCTTTAGTAAATAAATAAAGCATAAATGTACACAATAAGCTGCTTGTGTTAGATATAACTTAATCTCTATGGCCATAAAAAAAACAAAACATACATTTTTGAATCTGGCTTTAACATTCTTAGTATCAATTGCTATT
>JBEAPG010000266.1:0-3697 GCA_041164545.1 Bacteroidota bacterium | reverse complement strand
ACATAAAGATAATTTTTATCATACCCTGCAAGTGCTTGACCAAACCTGCGACAAAACTGACGATATCTGGGTACGATGGGCAGCCATATTGCACGATATAGCCAAACCACCCACCAAACGTTTTGTCCCCGGAGAAGGTTGGACATTTCACGGGCACGAAGACAAAGGTGCTCGAATGGTAAAACCTATTTTCAAGCGGCTAAGACTTCCGCTCGGCGAACCTATGCGCAAGGTGCAAAACTTAGTCCGTCTGCACTTACGTCCTATTGCACTTACCAAAGAAAACATATCGGATTCTGCCATTCGCAGGCTAATCTTTGATGCCGAGCAAGATTTGGAAGATTTAATGCTACTGTGCAAAAGTGATATTACCACTAAAAACAAAGAAAAAGAGCAACGTTTTCAGGCAAACTTACTTATGGTGGAAGAAAACATTGCGCAAGTAGAAGAACGAGATAGAATTCGCAATTGGCAACCGCCTATAGATGGAAATACTATAATGGAAATGTTTGGTATAGGTGCCGGAAGAGAGATTGGAATTATAAAAACAGCACTAAAAGATGCTATTCTAGATGGTGAAATTGCCAATAATAAGGAGGAGGCACATAAATTTGTAATTGAAAAAGGAAAAAGTATAGGTTTGCAAGCAAAATGAGTAGCTTAGTTTTTAGGTTTAGAGTCACTTTTGAAGACGTAGATGACGTAGAGAGAATAATTGATGTTGGGGCAAAAAACACCTTTCGCGATTTTCATAATTGCATACAAGAAGCCATAGCTTTTGACAAAGTGCGCACTGCTTCATTTTATAAAACAAACGACAATTGGCGTCCGTATGAGGAATTTTGCACAGATCCAAAACCTAATGCCAAAGCTGCCGGAGCATCTGAATTAGGAAAATTCATAGATGACCCACATCAAAAATTGCTATATAATTATGACCCAGAGGATGGGGATTGGACCTTGCGCGTAGAATTGATGAAACTTTTCAAAGCAGAAGTAGGAAAAGAATATCCATCTGTGTTTAAATCTAACGGGATATCTCCTAAGCAATTTATTGATCCAAAGCTAATAATAGACGATCCGTCTGCTAAACTCTTTAAAGAAGCAGATGATTTGATAGATGGATTGATGGACGATGATGATAATTTTGACGAAGACGATGATGATGACGAAGAGGATGAAAAAGACGATTTCAACCTTTTTGGTGATGAAGTAGATGAGTCTGAAATAGATGAATCTCAAATAAATGACGGCGCTCCCGAATAAAACGCTTATTGTATTAGCAGGACCAACGGCCGTAGGAAAAACTGCCTATGCCTTACAACTTGCACAACTCTATAAAACAGAAATTGTATCGGCAGATAGCAGGCAGCTCTACAAGGAACTAAACATTGCTGTAGCAAGACCAAACAAGGATGAGCTAAACGCAGTTCCCCATCATTTTATAGCCTCTCACTCCATCTTTGATGAGTACAATGCGGGTAAATATGAGCTCGAAGCACTCGAAAAAATAAATGCTCTTTTCAAAAAATACGATACCGTTATTCTAACAGGAGGAACAGGTTTATACATAAAAGCGGTAACTGAAGGCTTAGACCCGCTTCCCCAAAAAAATGAAGCCCTACGCAATGATTTACAAAAACAATATGAAGCCGAAGGTATAAGCTACTTGCAGAACAAAGCGAAGGAATTTGGGATAACAGAAGAAAAAGTTGCATTTGATAATCCGCAGCGGCTTATACGGGCTATAGAAATAGCAGAAGGAAAGAAGGATATGCCTCCGCGCAAACGCCAAAAAAGAGACTTCCGGATTTGCTCTTATTTTCTAAATAGGGATAGACAAGAATTGTACAATCGGATAAACCTAAGAGTAGATCAGATGGTTGCTGATGGAATAGAAGACGAGGCAAAACAGCTGCATTTTTACTCTCATATAAACGCCTTAAAAACAGTGGGATACAATGAATTTTTTGCATACTTCGATGGAAATTCTAGCTACGAAACGTGCATAGAAAAAATAAAACAAAACACGAGAAACTATGCCAAAAGACAAATCACTTGGTTTAAAAACCAGGGTGATTATAGAGAACTACCTGCGACATTTGATTTGGAATTTTGGATGTCAGAATTGCACCGAATCAACAAAACCCCGTAATTCCAAATTTTCCTCTTACTGCGATAAAGACGATGCTGAGGTTATGTTTTAACTCGCAAAAGACAGATGAAAATTGCCTTCATCTGTAATTTGAGAATAATTTAGGCTGCGGTACTTCTGCTGTCGAATAACTGTGTTATATTCGTGATGTCCTGATAAGCTTTTATAGGGAGGGGTATTTTGCTTCGCAAAATACCCCTCCCTATCCAAAATTAGTCTATATCATCCCGCTTTTTGCGAACAAAGCGAATTATGAAAAATACCGCAACTGCTATGATAAGTATTTGAACTCCATTCCAAACTAGCATTTCCCAAGTTGTACTTGACATTTGTTGCGTAAATATATTTTTCATAATTCAATCCTTTTTTACTTTACCTCAAACAGTTCTATATCAAAAACCAGGACTTCATTTTTCTTTATGAATGAACCTCTTGGCGGATTTTCGCCATACGCCAGGCGCGAAGGAATAATCAAGGTTCCGCTTCCTCCTTCTTTAAACAGTGGGATACCTAACTGCCAGCCCTCTATAACATTAGCCAACGGAAAAGTAGCCTTTTTGCCTCTATCATACGAAGAATCAAAAATGTCACCATTCAAAAGATAACCCTTGTAGTGTACAGTAACCTCGCTTAAAATATTCGGACGGGCTCCTGTGCCTTCCTTTGCTATTATATAGTACAAGCCGTCATCGGTTACTTCCGCTGTCAGATTATTTTCGGCTAGATAATCCGCAATTTTAGTGTTATCTACCTCCACTTGATCTTTGCCACATGACAACAAAAAAATCATGCTAAAGAACAGCAAATAAGAACTCTTTATCATTTTAAGCATCATCTTTTTTTGCTAGTTTTTTCCTTCCAAAAACGTGGTTCCATCCAAAACGAATTCCGATATTTTTATAATTTCCAACACCTGCTCCTATCAGATTATCACTTACAAAATAAAACTGCTCCGGACCCAAACTAAGGCTAAGTCCTAAACCAGCATTAGCGAAGTTACCACTCATCATTGTATAACTTGCGCTCAAACCCAGTATTCTTCTAAAATTTGAGTTCCAAGAAAGTGTTACAGCAGGAAAAAGTGTTTTGTTATAGAAGCTTCCATAAAATAAAATACCCGCACTGTGGTTTTTTAGTATGCTATATGTACCTCCTATATATAAATCTCCCATTAGCCCAGTAGTAAATGGTACATTGGTAGAATCAAGCTGAAAAACACTTATAACTGAATCTCCCAGTTTCTGAAATCCTTCAGAATATCCGGTAGAGTCTCCAAAGAAATCAGTGACATCAAGTCCTTTGAATTCGAACTCAGCACCAGGATTTCTAGACTTGTAGTTAATTACATTATCGCTCCAGTTTATTTGACCTAAGTCAATTACACTCGCAGATATATTTATTCTTTTGGTTACATCAAAACTTGCTCCCAAATCGATTCCCCAGCCCGTGTTATTTGGTGAACCAAGAGCAAACTCCAAAATATCTGCATCATTTATCTGGCCAAGTAGCGGAGAACTAGCGTTTACCTCTATGTCTGCCTTT
>JBEAPG010000265.1:0-3722 GCA_041164545.1 Bacteroidota bacterium | reverse complement strand
AATTTGATTCGTACAGACAACCATTTTACCAATATATAAGCGAACCAACTTGGCACATAGACCAAAATGGTGATACAGTTAGAAGACAAGGATATTACAATCTTGCAGGATTCTTTAATTCAGAAATCACATTTGAACCAAGTGGATTAAATGAAAACAGATCAAACTATACTAAAAACTTCTTCGAAAATGCGGAATTACGAGGTCAAACGGTTTTTTCTGATATTCAAATTCAACAAGGTCTTGGTTTGTTAAACGGTTTTAATGCTGGTAGCACCTACTCTTTATGGTCTAATCCAGGAACTGTATCTTACTTCTACTCAAAAAGCCAATATGAAAGAGCTGCAGCATATGCACAAGGAGAGGCTACTCTTAACCTAGAAAATGCGCATGATTTACAATTCGGTATGTATTATGAGCAAACATTCTCTAGCCGTTGGGCAATCGGCGCAAACCAGCTATGGACACTTATGCCTCAGTTGGCTAACAGACACATTAGCAACTTAGAAAGTGTTACTGAGAACGGATATATCATTGGCGGACAGCATTCCTACGACGAGTTCGGAACATTTACCGATACAGTAAATTACAACATAAGAATAGATAGAGATCAGCAAAGTACTTTCGATAGAAATCTTAGAGCCAAGCTTATAGCTGACGGTGCAACTGATATTTATGGAAATCTGTATAATGAAACGTCTTACATAGACATAAATAGCCTAAGCCCAAGTGATTTTTCTCTTAATATGTTTAGTGCAGATGACTTATGGAACAATGGTAATACGTACATTGCTTATAACGGATACGACTATTTAGGAAGAAGAACTAGAAAGGCATACGGTTTAACGGACTTTACCAATGATAGTTTAAACAGAAATCTGGGTTCATTCTCACCAGTGTATAATGCAATCTGGTTCCAAGACAAATTCCAATTCAAAGATTTAATCTTAAGATTAGGTGTACGTGTAGAGCGTTACGATGCGAACCAACCAGTATTAAAAGATGATTACTCATTATTCCCAACTAATTCTGTTGCAGAGGTAAGAAGCATTTCAGAAAGCGGATCAGGGAGAGGAGCTAATTTGTTAAACAACTACAACATTCCTGCTTCTATAGGTGATGACTATGTTGTATATGTAGACAATATTGAAAACCCTAACAAAATTTTAGGTTATAGAGATGGAGCAAGATGGTACGATGCAGCTGGGACAGAATTAGCTAACCCAGATATTTTGGCCCAATCTTCTACAAGCGGTAGAATTCAGCCATTTCTGGTAAGCGAAAAAGAGCAAATAATTGACGACGCATTCCAAGATTACAGCCCGGTAATCAATGTTTTACCTCGTGTTTGGTTCTCTTTCCCAATAAACTCTGAAGCGCAATTCTTTGCGAACTATGATGTATTAGCACAAAGACCAACTGACGGAGCTGTATTTGCACCAGCAAATCAATACTACTTCTTGGAAGCAAATCAAGGCGGAGGTTTGTCTAATGCGGCACTTAAGCCACGTATTACTACAAACTATGAAATAGGATTTAAGCAAACATTATCTACCAATTCAGCTTTGAGTTTAATTGCATCTTACCGTGAGTCACGTGGAGATTTTGCATTGGTAAGAGTAAATCAAGCTTATCCAATTAGCTATAACAGTTACAGCAATATTGACTTCTCTACGGTTAAAAACTTCCGTGTAGAGTATGAATTACGTGGAGCAGGAAGAACATCTATGGCTATCAACTATGCGTTGTTATTCTCAGATGGAACGGGATCTAACATCAACAGTTCGGCTGCACTTATTCAGGCTAACTTACCAAACTTACGTTCTTTATACCCAACGGAGTATGACGTAAGACATAAGTTTGTAGCACGTCTTGACTACAGATTTAAAGGAGGTAAAGACTACACTGGTCCAATCTGGTTCAACAAAAGAGTATTTTCAGATGCAGGAGCAAACTTTATTATCACAACAAAATCGGGTGAGCCTTATTCTGCATACCTAAATCCAGCGGCAAGTGTTGCTGTAGGTTCTGCTCAACGTCAGCAATTAGATGGTAATCCATACGGATCTCGTAAGCCTTGGCAGTTTAAAGCAGATGCTACTTTCAGCAAAGACTTCAGTTTCAAAAAAGGAAATACCAAAGACAGCTATAGAAGAACAAACGTAGATATGCAAGTATATCTTTGGGTGCAAAACTTATTCAATACACGTATAGTAAACAATCTATATGGATACACAGGATTGCCAAATGATGATGGATGGTTGAGTTCTCCAGAAGGACAACAACAAGCTCAAAACGAATTAAATACTCAATCGTTTATTGACTTATACAATGCAAAAGTGGATTATGCTTATAACTATGGAATACCTCGTGTAACCAGATTAGGTGTAAGATTCTATTTCTAAAATAAATTTTATAAGGAAGCGAAAAAAGAGATATAAATTATGAATAAAATAAGTAGAATAATTTTAGTAGTTTCAATCAGCTGTTTAGCCATTGTTGCCACAGCCAAGGAAAATGTTCCTGGCTCAACAGCAGTTAAATCGCAAGCGAGCAGACAAGCAATGAAGTTTGGCTCTGACTGTGATCCAGCTACACAATCAGCAGATTTAGACGTAAATAACGTTAGAACCAAAATCCTTAATGGGGGTGATATGTGGTGGGATTTAAGTTCTGCTAGATACGAAGTACCTAAAATTTCGGATTTAAACTCGGTACGTAAGCATAGCTTATTTGCCGGTGCAATATGGATAGGTGGCGAAGACGTGGGTGGTAACCTAAGACTTGCCGCAATGACCTACCGTCAAAGAGGGTCTGACTTTTGGCCAGGTCCTTTAGATCCTGCGACTAGCAACACGAGCAACGCTCAATGCGAGCAATGGGATAGAATATGGAAGGTAGATGGCAGTAAAATTATTGCCCATAGTGAAGATGCTCAAGCAAACGGAAACGTAGTTATAGTTGACCAACAAATTAGTGATTGGCCAGGAAAAAGAACGCCTTTTGATGTTGCTTATGCTCCATTTAAAGATTTGAATGGCAACGGTTTGTACGAACCTGAAGCTGGGGAATACCCTGTTTTACAAGATGAATGTAAAGGGGTAAAATTAGATAATCTAGCAGATGACCAACCAGATCAAATGCTTTGGTGGATATACAATGACAAAGGAAATATTCACTCTGAATCTCAAGGTGACCCAATTGGGGTAGAAATGCAAACTACTGCATTTGCTTTTGCTACCAATGATGAGATAAACGATATGACCTTTTATACCACACGTATCACTAACCGAGGATTTTCTGAGCTTAAAAATACATACTTTGGTCAATGGGTAGATGCCGATTTAGGAAACTATGCAGATGACTATGTTGGTTGTGATGTAGGCTTATCTTTAGGTTTTTGCTACAATGGAGATGATAATGACGAGGGGGTATTAGGCTATGGATTGAACCCGCCATCAGTAGGGGTTGATTTTTTTGAAGGACCGACAGTAGATACTGTAATAGGCGGTATTCCACAAAAAGTGGAGTTGGGTATGTCTAAGTTCGTTTACTTTAATAATAACTCGAACCAAATAAATGGTAACCCACAAATAGCGACAGATTTTTACAATTATTTGCAAGGCAAATGGAGAACGGGTGCTGATATTGAGTTTGGTGGTGATGGTATTACAGGGACAGATGGAACTCCTGCAAACTATATGTTCCCTTTTGATACAGAC
>JBEAPG010000264.1:0-3748 GCA_041164545.1 Bacteroidota bacterium | reverse complement strand
CGTGAATATACGGAGGAGTAAGCTCAATGTTTCGCAGAGTAGTTACTTTAAACTTACCCATATCCGATGTCTTTCCTGTAACTGCTTGTCTTCCCAAATCTTTCATATCTGATTCAAGGTCTAAACCGTTGTTCATATACTTATCATTTTCAAAATTGTCTCCTCCGTGGCAGTGAGCGCAATCTGCACCACTTTGCTTAGGGAAAAAGGCATTATACTCCAAAAAAAACAATCGGTGGCCACGCTTCTCGCTTTCTGAAAAAACAGTTGAGTCTTCCAAGAAACGATCGTACTTTGAGTTATTAGAAACGATGGAATTCATAAATTGTTCCATCGCAAGCGACATTTTAAATGATGTAACTTCTTCGCTTCCGAAAGCACGCATAAACTGGTCTTTGTACATCTGACTATTGCCTAGTTTGGTAATTACATTTTCTAAAGTTTCATTCATTTCAAGCTCGTCTTGTATTGGCATTAATGACTGATCTCGTAACAAATGAGCACGTCCGTCCCAGAAAAATTCATTGGAATGCCAAGCCATATTGAAAACGGACATAGCTTGTCTTTTGCCAGGTAAACCTTTTATACCAATAGAAAAGGTAGCAGTATCGGTAAATGCAAATTGTTGCATATGGCAACTGGCGCAAGATTGTGTTCCATCTGCGGAAAGCATTTTTTCGTAAAAAAGCATTCTACCTAATTGTACGGTCTGCTGCGTTAGTTGATTGTCCTCGGCTATTTGGGGAGTTGGAAAATAACCATAATCCAATTCGTACGGAGTTGTGTCGTGCGTAATTAGATCTGGCGTATCTGTGTCTTTACAGCCCCATATGAGGCTGATTCCTATAATTGTGATGAGTGAGAATAGTTTCAACTTCATTTTATTGTATTATCAGTTTTTTCGTGCTTGTAATTCCGTTTTGCGATAAATGTATAAAATATAAACCTTTGGTTATTAGAGATATAGGATCGTTAGTATAATCACCTTCATATATTGTACTTCCTGCTAAGTCGGTAATACTAATAGTTGTTTTAGAAGCTAAGGTTTGGTTTGCTTTTATGTAAAGTGTACCGGAACTTGGATTGGGGTAAAGTTCAAATAGGTTAGATGATTCAATCTGGTCTATGGAAAGTGTATTGCCTTGTCCTGTGGTCGAGGTAAATACCTTGGTTTGAAAATTTCGAAGTGCTTCTGCTGCTTCTCCATCTTCACCGTGGTTAAAAACTCCAACATTTAAGTTTATGCCTGATATTATTTTAGTGTAGTCTGCATTTAAGGTTATCAATTCCGCACCATCCACCATTTCTGTAGTTACAGGAATATTAAGTTTAAAGTAGTTTTTGTTTCCTAATGCGTGAATGGCAAATTTTTGCATAAAGTTTTCACCTGTGCTGCCTTCAATTACCGCGAATCGATAGCCAGATTCCCAACCCCAATGCATAGACGGAGACTTTGGTGATAGTGCGTGACTGCTTGGCCATCTCGAAGGGTCTTTGTGATTTTGGCCTTGGTCTACACCCACACAAAAGCTTATGCTTTCTATAGTGGTAGCATCAATGGTTCCCAGATTTATCGGATTAAGGTCTGTACCTTGTTGCAAAACATAAATAGTCGGGAATTCGGTTACCTTGCCACCATCGTGCGTCACGCTAATTCCTGAGATATAGTATTCTAATCTTAAGACTTTAAAAATATTCCCATAATCGTTGGTTGCTTCTTCATCAAGTGCAAAAGGCAATTCACCTAATTTTGGATTAATTTTTAGTTTTAAATTGGTTTGAGCCTGAACTTGTGCAGCAGCTAGTACCATTAGAATAAATGATAGATATGTTAATGTTTTTTTCATTGTTGTAATTTTTTGTTGTTTATAAAAGTTTCATCAGTAAGTGATTCTAAAAAGAGGACCAATTGCCGTTTTTCATTATTGGTCAATTCAAGTGGTTGGATAAGCGTACTTTTAGAAGTATGATTTTTACCTCCGCTGCTGTAGTGCTCAACAACTTCGTCTAAGGTTTGAAATGAACCATCGTGCATATATGGTGCTGTTAGTGCCACGTTTCGCAATGAGGGAACTTTGAATAAGGCAAGATCGCTCTCTAATTTTGTGAATCGTTTTCTGCCTATATCTGCATACTCGGTATACAATCCATTGTTTTCAAAAGCGTAATTGGTGAAATTAAATCCGGCATGACAACTGGAGCAATTGGTTCTGTCGCTGTAGAATAATTCCATGCCCTTTTTTGCGTCGTCAGAAAGTATGTTGCCAAATTGCATGTGCTTATCGTATGTGCTATTACCGCTTATTAGGCCTCGCTCAAAATTGGCGATAGCGCGTGTTATTACGAAGTAGTCAAACTCTCTATCATAGGCCAATTTACTCATCCTTTGATACAGGGTGTCGTCTTTGAGCCGCTCAGCAATTTCTATGATGTTAAAATTAAATTCATTGTGCTCTTGTATAGGCACAAGCACTTGCATTTCAAGGGTTGGCACACCGCCTTCTCTGGTAAAATAGGGGTGGTAGGCTACATTGGCCAATGATGGTGAATTTCTTACACCATCCGTATTTTGCGCACCTTTACTAAACGCCACATTATCAGAAAAGGCCAAAGCAGGTTTATGGCACGATGCGCAACTTATGCTGCTATCTACTGACAATCGATTATCATAAAAAAGAGCTTTGCCCAATTGCCATCTGTCTGCGCTAAAGGCATTGTCTTCTGGAAATTCTATGGCAGGAAAGCCAGCAGGTATAGATATTACATTGTCATCCATTTGCACAAAAGATGTGATATCTTCTTTGCAACTGGTAAGCCCCAATAAAACAGTCGCTATGACAATGATTTTCTTCACGTTATTGTATTACTACTTTTTTATTTACTTGAAGTCCGTCGTGGTTTACAAGACTAACGGTGTACACTCCCGCTTCCAGATTAGAAACGTCGTGTTGTGCGTTTTGCAAAGTCGCCTTGTATACAAGTTTGCCTGCTATGTCCTTTATTTCGATAGATGAATTTCTAAAGTTCACATCTTCAACAGCTATAGTAAAATAAGCGTTTGCAGGATTAGGGAAAAGTGTGAATGTAGACGTTGGTTCCACCTCTTTTACCGAAAGTATGTTTCCAGCCCCTTCGGTATTTGTAAACACTTTGGTTTGAAAATTTCTTAAAAGAGTAGGTGCTTCGTCGAAATCGCCGTGAGTTATAATGCCATTCTGCACTGGAATTCCTGACAAAAGTTGTGCATAGTCTGCATTTATAACAACTTCTATTTTATTATTTGAAGCTGTTACGTTCGTGCTTATTTGTTGAGCAAAATAGTTTTGGTTTCCTAAAGCATGCACCTGGTATTCTGTATTTAAAGCTGCACCAGCTTTTCCTTCTATCGCCACAAATCGATACCCTGAAGCCCAACCCCAATGCATAGATGGCGCCTTGGGAGCCAGAGCATGCGTGCTTGGCCATTTGCTTGGATCTTGATTGTTCTCAGGACTGTTTACGCCTATAGAGAATCCAATGGCTTCCAAATTAGTGATATCATAACTGCCAATTGTAAATTCTGAAGTGCTACCATTTACGAGAAGATAAACGTCTGAAGCACTTATTATTTTTCCGCCATCATGTAAAAGTTTAACACCCGAAATGTAGTATTCTAGTCTGGCAATGTTGAACGAATTATTTAAGTCGTTCTGTGCAGTTTTATTGTATTCAAATGCCTCATCATTTAGTAGATGATTGATTTTTAAGC
>JBEAPG010000263.1:0-3757 GCA_041164545.1 Bacteroidota bacterium | reverse complement strand
ATTGGTAAAGTATATAGCTTAATAGAGCCATTGGCCAAGCAATTATTAAACTGGCCCAATACACCCAAACACCTCCAAAAAGTAGAAACCACAACGATAAAAGTAGGGCAAGAAGAAAATGGATATTGTGTTTGGTAAAAAGCATCGGGATAATAAAAGGGTAAAAATACTCTTATTTTAGGTTGTATTTAACTTATTAATAACGCTATCATTGCATCAATCATGAATAAACTGGTTCAATTTGCATTTGGCTTTTTATTTGTTTTTATGGCTCAATTCGTATTTGCTTGGGGACAAACAGGCCATCGGGTTGTGGGATATATTGCGCAGAAGTATTTAACGCCAAAAGCAAGCGAGCGAATAGATTCCATACTTGGTAAATATAGTCTAGAGATGAGCGGCAACTATCTCGATTTTATAAAAGCAGATACCAATTACAGATTTATGAGTGCGTGGCACTACGTTACTATTCCCGATGGAATGACGTACGAAACCAGCGAGAAAAGCAAAAATGGGGATGTAATTTGGGCTATAGAAGACCTGCTTTCTCAGCTTAAAATTCGCACATTTACTTCTGTAAAAGATGAAGAATTTGCAATAATGGCGTTGGTACATTTGGTTGCTGATTTGCACCAACCTCTGCACGTGGGAAATGGTAAGGATAGAGGCGGAAACGGCATTAAATTACAATGGTTTGGCGAAGAATCCAATTTGCATCGGGTATGGGATAGCGATATTATCGATCATCAGCAACTCAGTTATACCGAATTTGGAAATCATATAAATAGAAATATTTCGCCCGATGATATTCGTTATTGGCAAGGTACTTCTGTAAGATTTTGGGCCAAAGAAAGTCAAGATTTGCGTGCTGCATGCTACAGTTTTGGTGAAGAAACGAACCTAAAATACGAATACATCTACCAGCATTTGCAAACAGTAGAAACACGTCTGCTGCAGGCGGGTATTCGACTTGCTGGCTTATTAAATCAGTTATATGGCTAACTATTACTTCGTTTGTACTTTGTACACAAACAGAAATTAGCATATTTGCATACCGAGAAAACAATCAATTAAATCAAACACCCAATGAAATTATATAGAAGTTTCTTTCTGATTATCGCCTGCTTTATACTAAGTGCAAGCGTTTTAGCACAAGCAAAAATTAAAGTAAAAGAATCTCACGGAAAAGTTTTTAAGCAAAAAGGCATAAAGATAGATGGTATTTACGAAAACAGCAGTGGTGGATTTTGGAGTATTACGCATAAATATACCACTTCATTTATGCTGGTAATTGGCGGAAACCTCAAGTATTATGTTCAGACCTATGATGAGAAATTGAACAAATTAACGGAGAAGGAACTGAAGTTAAAAATTAATAAAAAAGAATACGAGTTACAAAATATTGTTAGGTTTCAAAAAGATTATTACATCTTTTTAGTTCACGATGACAAAACCAAAAATAAAAAGGAATTGTATTACGCTTTGTTTGATAGTTATTATGGCAACATAGAAGGAGAACCAACAAAAGTAGCAGAACTGAAATTGCCGAAAAAAGGAGAACGAATGACCCAAGGGTCTTTTGATGTTTCTGTTTCAGAAAACGAAAAGTATGTTGTGATTTTTGGAAATGATCCTCAGAATCTGCCACGAGGCAAAGGATTTTTCTCAAGAAGAGGTAAGAATAGCGAATCATCTACCCATACTTTTAAGTTCACATACTGGGTGTTAAACGAGGATTTTGACGTGGTAAATTATGATAAGAAGCACACACTTCGTCTTGAAAATTCGTCAGATAAATTTTATGTAAGAGACTATGCTATAGATGATAATGGGGCAATTTATATTTTAGGACAAAACAAGATTATAGAGGAGCTTAGCAGAAAAGAGCGCCGCGAAAAACAAACCAAGAAATGGGTAGAATATGAGCAATCGGCATTTATAGTAGAGAAAATAAATACGGATAGCACGTCTATAATTCAAAAAACACCGCCAGATGCCCTTTTTGTGGATATGGATTTACTTTTTGACAAAGATGGAAATGTAAATCTATTAGGATTAGTGGGGGAAGAGTATACGTATAACCTACTTGCTACAGGAATTTATAGACTAAAAATGGATAAGGATAGCCTTTTGCCTATAAATGAGGCCATTGCGCCTTTTGATTCTGTTGTACTTGAAAATGTGAACGATATTCAAGAAGCTGTTTCAGCTTTGAGTGATAGAAAGAAAAAAAGATATGATAAAAGGGTAAGCAGAATGTCTCCTGAAAAGCAAGAGTTACTAGATGTAAGAAGAAAAGCTGCTCTAAATGCAAACTTTATAGCCTATAGTGGTTTAGATGAAAATGGGGATGCTGTAATTATTCTGGAAGAAAGACACGTAGAAGTTGTAACAACTACAACCACCGATGCAAATGGAAATAGAACCACCACTACCACGTATTATTATCATTATGACGATTTAATAATGGCCAAGTTTATTGAAAATGAGGTTTATCAAAATTACTACAAAAAGAGTTTTGTTTCGGTGAATGTTCCTCTTACGAAGAGTATAGACGCATCGCTAAAAAACGGTGAAATAAATGTAATGACGCAAGGCCATATTGTAAGAGCCGCTGGAGACTTAAGCAATGTAGAAGATTATGAGTTGAAAGCATTTGAGAGAAAGGATAGAATACCGGGTATGAAACGTAAGTTTTTTACGTATAGAAAAACCATAAACGATGATCTAATTGTTGCCGCAGCTCAACGCGGACGAAAATTAGTTTGGTATAGTATAACAATTGACTAACTAGTCTTTATACACCCAAAGTAGAATTGGTTTTTGGGAGTTGTCAAGAAACGGTTCGAGCTTTTGAAGGAAAGCAGGTGAAACCGTTGGGCATCCTTCGCTTGCGCAGATGTCGTCTTCTTGCTCCTTATTTGGCACACAAGAATGGGAGTGTAATACAACAAATCGATTAAATGCATTGCTGTTTGAGGAATCAAGGCCGTGAAGTTTGTATGCCGTGCCAAACATTCCACTGTATTTCGCTCCAACTTGATATTTGCCTTGGCTAGAGCAGTTGCTTCCTATTGCGTTGCTAAACGACGCCATTCTGCCTTCGTATTCTTGGCAATGTCCGTGTGTCACTAATCCTTTTAATAACGTGTCTCTTGTTTTGAGATTTACAGCAAACATTCTGTAATTACCCGAATGTTGCGACAGGTTTACCAACAATGCAAAGTCCGCATTCATTTGTTGTGTAGTGCAAAATTCTAATGCTTTGGTAAGCTTTGTAGTGTCTATTATTACTTTTTTAGTAGTTTGAGTCGCTCTAATTTTTGTGCGTTTTTCTGCTTTTGGTTGGCAGCTAGAAACAATTGTTGCCAAAAATAGTAAAGTGAAAAATGACCTAATGTACATGGAAATTTACGGCTAAAAGAGCTACCCCGAGCCCTATAGCAATAGCAACGAGTTTATATCTACCATAAGTATGGCTTTCGTTGTTTTCGAACAAAATAGTGGTGGAAATATGTAAGAAAACACCAATTACTACAGAAATCACGCAGGTGAAAAAGTCGCCATAATCAGTCAACTGATTGCCAATCAGCATACCAAGTGGAACCATAAGTGCGTAAAGAGCAAGCCATAAATAGTTGCTATTTGATTTTTTAAAAACACTTTTAAGCACTACAGCTAGCGCAAATGCAGCAGGCAATTCGTGTAGCCCAATGGCAAAAACAAGATTGTTTCGTGTTTCTTCAGGGAAAGTATC
>JBEAPG010000262.1:0-3770 GCA_041164545.1 Bacteroidota bacterium | reverse complement strand
TTTCTTTTTCTATTTCTCGAAGTGATATCTGGTCGTACCTCGGCTCCACATTTTTAGCATTCGGGAACAACCAAATTTGTAAAAACTTGACATCTTTATTCGTGTTTTTGTTATATTCACTATGAAATACACCCGTTCCAGCACTCATTACTTGTACATCTCCTTCTCTAATCACAGTCACATTTCCCATACTGTCCTTGTGCTCCAAGTCTCCTTCTAGGGGTATGGAAATAATTTCCATATTATCGTGAGGGTGTGTACCAAATCCTTTCCCAGCTTGAACTTCATCATCATTTAGAACCCGTAAAACACCAAAGTGCATACGCTCTGGGTTATGATAATTAGCGAAACTAAAAGTGTGGTGGCTGTTTAACCATCCGTGATTGGCGTGTCCGCGGGTTTGTGCTTTATGTAGTACAGTATTCATTGTTTTTACTTCTTTATTTGGCAAATGATTAAAACCAACTTGGTGCATCAATTTGTCATAGGTAGAACGAAATGCGTCAGAATCTTTGGCTTTCAGAAAAGCAGGTGTGGCTGCCAAACCGCTAGCAAGCAGTGCCTTTTTTAAAAAATCTTTACGCTTCATACTTGTCAATTAATTTGTATTGCAAAGTTGTAGTCGCAACTCAGTACTAATAATACGAAAAGGCTGCAAGTGCTTATAAAAATCCGATGTTACTTAAGATGTCGGTAATCGGAAGGCGATTTGCCAGTGCATTTTTTAAAGAACGAGCTGAAATGTGCAGGTTCGGAAAAGCCTAATTCAAAACTGATTTCTTTAGTGGAAAGTGGCGAGAAATACAACAAACGCTTGGCCGCAATGGTAATTCTGGACTGTATATATTCTTTGGCAGTCCTGCCTACTAAAGTCTTAATTACTCGATTTAGATGATCGGGAGATACGTGCAGCGCTTCCGCATATTCTGAAGTTTGGTGCCAAGTCATAAATTTTTCGTCTACCAAACTCTTGAAATTTTTTAGTATCGAGTTTCCAGCTTCCTTGCTTTGGGTATTATCCATAGTAAGGTTGCAGGAATTATTGCACTGAATAAGAAAAAGTTTTAGATAGGAGCCAATGGCTTCTTCGCCATAGGTCAGCTGCTTTTTCTGTATCTTTTCTATTTCCTCACAAAAGTGAGCTAATTGAGTCATTTCTGACTCTGAGACTTGCAATGGTGGTGCATTTCCGTAATCATTAAACAGGTTTAAATCCTCTATAAAAGATACTGGAATATTGTTTTGTACTAGAAATTGGCTGGAAAACAATAGTGCAAAACCTTGGCTACTCTCTTCCTCTACTAATTGGTGAACTTGGCCAGGACTTATAAAGAAAACTTGTTTATCGCCTAATTCGTATGCATTAAAATCTATATAATGAGTGCCTTTGGCTTTTCGTATTAGCAGAACGGTATAGAAATTATGCCGATGTGGTTCGTCTGCCTCCCCACCTCTTCTTTCATATACCTCTTCCATACGTGAAATAGTAAAGCTAACCTCATGGCTAGCTTTATCTACCTTGTCGTATGTTTTAATAGCTTGCAAAACAGACCAAATTCTATCCTAAAATTGAGTTTTACTTTTTATTTCTTTTATCTTTTATGCTGCAACCTATTGCTTTGGTTGTGTTAAGAGCTATCTCTTCTCCAGCTAGTAGCGAGTCAACCGCATTTTCGGCATATTTTACATCTACATCATTCGCATCACTGTAATTATCATCTATAGCACCAATATATCTCACTATATTCTTGCCATTTTCTTTGTTTAGCAGAAATACATGAGGTGTTTTGGTGGCTCCATATTGCGGATATATTTCTTGCTTTTCATCTATTAAGTAAGGAAAACTATACGCTTTTTCAGCAGCCAGTTTTTGCATTTCTTCATAGCTATCTTCTGGCACTAGAGCTGGATCGTTTGGCGATATAGCGATAACCGGATATCCTAATGGAGCATACTTTTTATCCAAATCCATAATGCGCTGCTCATACGCCAAAGCATATGGGCAATGGTTACAAGTAAAAATTACAAAAAAGCCTTTAGCATCAGGATAATTGGCTAAAGAAACCATTTTTCCATCTACATTTTTCATGCTAAAATCTGTGGCTTCATCACCAATGGCATAACCTGTTTTAGTCGCTTCTTGCTTTGGTTTTTCATCATCTCCAGTAGTCGTATTATTTTTCGGTGTACACGCCAAAGCTGCTACAGAGCTTATTAAGATTAGGGTTAAAATCTTGTTTTTCATATTGTTATAAATGTTGTTTAATTAATGTTTCTAATTCTTGTTTTGTCAATTTGCCTTCATTGAAAGCCAGCTGTTTTCCATGTTTATAAAATGCAGTTGCCGGAATTGCACCGCTCCACTCTTCATTTACGGCTGGTATCCAATCATTCATACGTTTTATATCATCCAACAAATAGACATCAGTGGTTATATTTTTTTTAGTTATCACTTGTTGAACAGAGGTATGAAGAAGCTCTTTTTTATCTAATGAAACCAAAATCATTTTAAACTTTTTAGAGTGGGAATATTCTTCATTAAGTTCCATAAAATGAGGCAATTCTTCTATGCAGGGTACACACCAAGTAGCCCAATAATTTACCACATATAGCGTGTCATTTTGCTTTTTATAAGAAGTTTCCAGCTCTTCAAATTTTAACGATTTTAAAATGGGCTTAACGCTTTTGTCCTGTGTACAATTTAAAAAGAAAAACGGGAAGAGCAGTCAAAACCAAATTTTCATCATTATAAGACGTGCGAGGGATTAAAATAGTTCATGCCTTCAGGCTTCTTCTTTCGGTCTTATGGCTTTTTCACCGAGCCACCAAATTGGTTTACGAATAGCATTGGATATAAGTTTTGGGTTTTTATCTGCCCATTTTTTAATGTGATTGGTTGCCTCTTCTATGCTATCGGTAAATAGAATTAAGTCCATATCTTCTTCGCTTATCGTTCCTGCTTTTGCCATTCGCTCTATATGATCCATTAATTCTTTATGCCACGCAACTCCCATTACGATGATTGGGAATTCGTGAATTTTCTTGGTTTGAATCAACGTAACTGTTTCAAAAAATTCATCGAGTGTTCCAAAACCGCCGGGCATAACGATAAATGCAAACGAATACTTGCGCAGTAATTCCTTTCTCACAAAGAAATAATCAATGTTTATGTACTTATCCAAATAGGGGTTTTCGCGTTGTTCCATTGGCAGAACAATGTTACAACCTATACTTAAACCGCCGGCATCCCTAGCACCGCGATTTGCTGCTTCCATTATTCCAGGACCACCGCCTGTCATTATGGTAAAACCTAATTGACTTACAGCTGCCGAAACAGCTCGAGCTTGTTTATAATACTCGTGATTTTCGTCAAATCGAGCAGAACCAAAAACAGTAATGCACGGACCAATAAAGTGAAAAGATCTCAACCCTGAAATGAATTGATGAAACACACCAAGTGTATATCTCAATTCTTTCCAACGCTCGCGTCGTCCTTGCATAAAACTCTTTTCTTCTAGTAAAAATCTACTTGCCATTTGATTATTAACTTCTTCAGTCGGTGAAAATTACCTCTTTTTTTTGCTTTTGTCACCTCCAAATCCATCTTCATATGACTATTTTACAGCAATTTCACATATTCACTTGCTAATACACCGATTGCAAACCAGATTTGCACATCAATAAACATACATGCAAAACCTACAAGATACTATTGCTGCACCTGCCACACCGAGTGGAGTTTCGGCTCTTGCCGTTGTACGTGTGAGTGG